>CAZNRQ010000028.1:0-15496 GCA_964574845.1 uncultured Bacteroidales bacterium | reverse complement strand
GTCGGTGGGGTTGACTATGCCTTTTTGCGCTAAGCTTATTGAAGCAAAGCACAGCAGCATGACGAAACTCAGCAATGTGATCTTTAAATTTTTCATGAAAAAGGGTTTAATTCTGTTAGTTATTATTGATTTTACGTTAAGGTTGCGAAATTAATATTTCTTGGCGAATTCTGATAAGGAATAGATGAATGTGATGCGCTGCCTGAAGAATTCGACCCGGCCATGGGATTTTCGCCTTTTGATGGTTTAGACAACCAAAATTTATAATGTTACAAATTTTTTAGGCTGAAAAAATAATGCATTTAAATAATATATTAAAAGCCTTACCAACAAAGGGTTGTATAAAAATGAGCAGAGAATATACCTTGTGATTCAATGAGATAAAAACAGACATTTCTTGAAATGCCCGCCAATAAAGGCTTTAAATATTAAAATATGGAGCATTTAGAAGTGTGTAAGACTACTTTTCCGAAATGTAGTCTTACATTTCCCAAGAATAGTCTTACATTTCCCAAGGATAGTCTTACATTTCCTGCCGATAGTCTTACATTTCCCGCCGATAGTCTTACATTTCCCGCCGATAGTCTTACATTTCCTGTCGATAGTCTTACATTTGACAGGGATAGTCTTACATTCCCCAGGGATAGTCTTACATTTCCTGCCGATAGTCTTACATTTGCCAAGAATAGTATTACATTTCCCGGCGATAGTATTACATTTCCCGGCGATAGTAATAACGTTACCGACGATAGTATTATCCTTATTAAAATTGCAATAATTCTGAATTTTGTTGCCAAAATTCAGGAGTGCGATGCTAGTTTATTTCACCCCTTCCACCTCCAAAACCACAAAAGTCCCTGCTTTGATGGCGGGCCTGGGATGAGGATTGTCCTGGGTGGCTGCAGGCGTATCGCCAAATTCGGCAGTGGACAGATAAATTTTATGGGTAGATTTGTCAATAGTAATGGTGCGGGCGCCTTTCTGGGTATTTACGTTTTCCATCACCTTAAAAGTGTTGGCATCCACTTCTTTCACCACGGTCATGGTGCCGTCGCCGTTTGAGCTGTAGGCGCATTTGGTAGAGGGGTCGAAAGCCACACCGTCCACACGGTCGCCAATGGGCAGGGTGGTGATCACCTTTCCCGTAAGGGCATCCACAATCACCATCAATTTATCGGTCACGCTGAATAATCGGTGGGTTTCGTTGTCCAGAGCCAGTCCGCTGGGCTCTTCGCCGGGAGCAATGGGCCAGGTTTGTTCCACCGTCATGGTTTTGGGGTTGATGAGGCAAATTTTACTCACATCTTCTATGTTCACATACACTTTTCCCATGCCGTCGCTCACAGCAAATTCGGGTTTACCGGCCAAAGCTATGGTGCCTATCACTTTGTCGGTGTCGGGATCAATCACGGTAGCATTGTTGCTGCGTCCGTTGAAGGTGAAAATGCGGCGGCTGAAAGCATCGTACAATATGGCATCGGGGTTGTTGCCCGTAAATTTAATTTTTGGTAGGGTTTTGGAGGTCTTCAGATCGATCACGGTAACGGAAGTGTCTTTTCCGTTGCTGATAAAACCTTTGTTGAGGTCCTTCACCAGGGCAATGCCGTGAACCCCTTTGGTATCGGGAATGGTGGCCACTGTTTTCCCTGTTTTCACATCCAGCACCTGCACCTGGGTTCCGTGCGAGATGTATAACAGATGAGTAGAATCGTCCATAGTCAGGTAATCCCACGAACCATCGCCTTCCAGCGCAAAGCGGTTCGAAATCTTATATTGGCTCACGCTGCTTTGGGCGTAAATAAACATACTGCTCAACAGAGCGAACAGTAAAAGGGCTGATTTTTTCATTTGAAACTTTTTTTTGATGGTTAAGGGGTCAGATACAATAAAATCTTCCCTCAAAAGTAGTAATAAGAAAAAGAGCTTTTGAATTTACCTAATAAATAATCTTCAGTGGCCTTAGTTTTTTAAATTAAATGCAAGGTGCATCAAAAAATATTTCGTACATTTGATGTTGGATTTCAAATAAATCACCAATATCCCCGTTAGTCATTCTATGAAAAAAGCCTTAGCCATATTGATTTCTGTACAGATATTATCTGCAGCGGTTGTATTGCCTAAAGGAGATTTTGGAATATTGATGCAGTTGCCGCGTATCATCGAATCATACAGACAGGCGAATGGCGATGTAAGTGTTTTCGACTTTTTTGAGGAAGAATTTTTCGATAAGGTAACGGCATTCGATAGGGAAGATGAACAGGAGAGTCCTTTCGAAAAGGAGCCCAAAACCATCCCCATCGATATGGTGGTTTCGGGCATTTATATGCTTTGCTATTATCAGGAACAGGCCGAAGAGTGCATTATTCCGGTTGAAACCAAAGCCGAATACGATACGCCTTACGTGATGAATTACAGCAGTACCGACCTGAATTCTATATTCCATCCGCCGGAAGCTTCGTGCTGATCATTAAACTGATTTAAATTATAAGTTCAATACCTTTCATCAGTAAATCCTGATGAATCATTTGAGTATTGACAAATTATTTACCATACAAAACTTTAAAAATGAAAAAGATATTTTTGCTGATGACGGCTCTTATGCTGATCATCGGAAGTGCATACAGTCAAAAACTGACTACAGATAAAGTGCCTGCTGAAGTGAAAGCAGCCTTCACAAAAAAATTCCCCGATGCCACCAAAGTAGGCTACGAAATGGAGAAAACCGATTATGAAGTCAGCTTCATGCTGAAAGGAGTAGAAGGTTCTGCCAATTTCGACAAAACAGGTAAATGGCTCGAAACCGAAACCGAACTCACTGTAGCACAAATTCCGGCCAATGTGAAAGCTACTCTGGATAAAGAATTTGCCGGTTATAAAATCAAAGAAGCGGTAAAGGTCGAAACTCCCGAAGTGGCTCTGAAATACGAATTCGATGTTGCCAAAGGCGAGTCGAAACTCGAAATCGAAATAGCTACCGATGGTAGACTATTGAAGAAAACCCCTGTTACTGAGGAAGACGAAGAGAAAGACTAAGTTTTCATTACTATCACAGCCCTGATTTAATTCAGGGTTGTGATTTATTTACAGACTTTCCGAAAAAGCATTTTTGTTTTTTCCTTAGGGTAATTTGCACATAAGAATTACTTTTGGGAAAAATGAGTTTGTTTGACGGGTAAGCTTTGGGTTATGGTTATGCTCAGTACCTGAAAACAAATTTATTAATGAATTTCACCCATGAAGAAAATAATCATTGCGGCTGCGGTTGTATTTGGGTTTCATGCCGGCCTCATTGCGCAGGTTCAAAACAATATTGGCGGGAAACCGACGGCGGCACTTTCGGTTTTCATCGACAGTGCTTATCTGAACAGCCCTGTTATAAAAGATAATGAGAACAAAATAAAGTACGCCCAGCTTAGTTTGAAGCAATCTGTGGCCGAACTCGCCAGCCCTAAGGTTTTTCTGGCCAGCGAAGTTTTGTTTGCCCCTTATCTGAATAATGGAGCCAAAATTATAACTGCCTATCCTTCTGAAAAAGCCCTAGGTTACGATGTGGGCATCACCAACGGAGGATTGTATTCTGCCACAGCCAACGCCAGCCTGCCTTTACTTACCTCTGCGGGAAAAAAAGCCTACAACGAACAAAGCGCTGCTCAGACAGAATCGCTGAACAACCAGATAGAACTGACGAAACACGACATAGAACAGCAGGTAACTCATCAATACATCAGTTGTTATGTGTCTCAGTTGCAGATGACCTACATCCGGCAGGCCATCAGCCTGCTCGCTGACCAGAAAGCCATTGTAAAGGATCTCGTCAATAGCGGCCTGGCCAAACAATCGGATTATTTGCTTATGGATATAGAGATTCAGAACCAGCAAATTTCCTTCACCCAGCTTCAATCGGAATATGCTTCGGCTTTTCTGCAATTAAAAACCTTGTGCGGCATGAAAGACAGCAGCATCATGCCCGTCGAAGCACCTGTTATTCCCATCAGTTCGTTGAACGAAAATTCAAAGTTCCTTAAGATATATGAGACCGACAGCCTTCAGATCATGGCTTCTCAGCATGTTTTCGATTTGAAATACAAACCCTCATTAAACCTATATGCTAACGGAGGATTGAACGCTGTGGAATTGCCCGGCATACAACGTAAGTTTGGCGTCAGTGCCGGACTCACCTTCAACTGGATGATTTACGACGGCAAGCAAAAACGTATGGAACAACAAAAGAATGCTCTTTTGCTCAATAGCAGTGAAAACTACAAAACGGGTTTCATTCGTCAGCATGAGTTGCAAAAACAAAATACCCTAAAAGAAATAAGCAATCTCGACAAACTTATTGTGCAAAAAAAACAACAGTTAAACGGTTTCGTTCAACTATTGCAATTGTACAAAGTGCAGCTTGGGCAGGGTCAATTGTCGGTTATCGACTACCTGAACACGGTGAAGAATTATCTGAGTTTGCAAAGCGACATCGCGCTGTCCGAAACCAACCGAATGCTTATCGTAAATGAATACAATTATCTGAACTGGTAAAAAATTATCCTTATGAAATACACAAGCCTAATCATAGCCCTCGCCTGTTTCCTTTTTTCTTCTTGTGGCAACAAAAGTAAAGATGCGGACGAAACGCATGCCAATTTGCCCGAAGTGGGATGTGTCAACCCTCAGGTGAAAACCATCAGCGAATATGTCGACCTGAATGGTGTCAGCGTTTTCCTGCAAAAAGAAATAGTGCGGAGCACCGTCAACGGATACATAACCGATGTCTGCGCCAACATCGGCGAGAACATCAAAAAAGACCAGAAGTTGTTTGCCGTGAAAACTTCGGAAGCCTACGCCATGAATTCGAAAAACGACACCAGTCTGTTCTCAGGGCTCATCAACATCAAGAGTCATAAGAACGGAGTGCTTTCGGTGCTCAATGTTCAGCAGGGAGCCTACATACAACTGGGCGACGTGTTGGCCGAACTGGCCGAACCCGAAAACCTTGTCATTCAGATCAACGTGCCTTATGAATTCAACCAACTCATCAAGCCCGAAAAGGCCTGCGAAATAGTATTGGCCGACGGAAGCCATTTGCCCGGCTATGTTTTTCGCATCATGCCTCTGGTCGACAGGGTATCGCAAACGCAAACCATTTATGTGAAGCTGAGAACTTACAAGGAATTGCCCGAAAACCTCAATGTCACTGTGAAAATACTGAAAAGCAGCAAGGAGAAAGCAGTTACCGTCCCCAAAACAGCGGTGTTGGCCAACGAAACCCAGGATAAATTCTGGATCATGAAGATAGTCAATGATACCCTCGCGGTGGAAGTTCCTGTGGAAAAGGGCCTGGAGAACGATCTTGAGACCGAGATACTCACACCCTTGCTGACTACCGCTGACCGTGTCATTACCAAAGGTGCTTATGGATTGCCCGATAGTTCGGCTGTTAAAACCGTGAAGTAAATGGAAAAGATATTCGAAAAATTCAAAAGTCCCATTGCGGTTATTCTGCTGCTGATACTGGTAGGAGGAGGTTTCGCTTACGATTATATGAAGACATCCCTTTTTCCGGATGTTACCTTTCCCAAAATAAAGATTATCGCAGAGAATGGCAGTCAACCCGTCGACAAAATGATGGTTACGGTCACCAAGCCATTGGAAAACGCCATCAAGCAAGTGCCCGATCTGAAGATGATACGTTCCACCACTGCCATGGGAAGCTGCGAAATATCGGCATTTATAGAATGGGGAAGCGATATCGACCTGGCCAAGCAAAGGCTTGAAGCCGAAATATCACAGATAAAGAATGACCTGCCGCCCGATGTGCAGATCACTGTCGAGAAAATGAACCCTTCCATTCTGCCAGTCATGGGTTTCTCTTTGCAATCGGATGTAAAAACGCAAGTGGAACTCAAAATGCTGGCCGATTACACTGTGAAACCCTTCCTTTCGGGCATCAAAGGCGTGTCGCAGGTGGCTGTCATAGGCGGAAAACAGAAAGAATACCGTATTGTGCTCGACCAGCAAAAGATGGCCCTGTTGAAGATCAACGTTCAGGATATTGCTGATGCCGTTCAGCAGACCGGATTTACCAAATCAAACGGCTATACCATAGATTACAAGCGTCTTTACCTTACCGTGACCGATGCTTCCCTGAAAGACAAAAAGCAACTGGAGAACCTGGTCATTTTTAACGATACCAACCGCAAGGTCTTCCTCACCGATGTGGCTTCGGTGCAGATTGCAGCTCAAAACGAGTATGTAAAGATAAAGGTCGATGGCAAAGATGTGCCATTGGTGGCGGTTCTGAAACAACCTACCAGCAATTTGGTGGAAGTAGCAGCCGATGTCAACGAAAAAGTGAAGCAACTGAACAAAATACTCCCCAAAGGGGTAGTTTTGAAACCCTATTACGATCAGGCCGTCTTCGTTCACGACAGCATTCGCAGCATCATCGATGTTCTGTGGATAGGTTTGTTGCTTGCCATAGTCGTGGTGGTCATTTTCCTGCGCTCCTTCAAGGCCAGTTCGGTGATGTTGATCACCATTCCGGCCACCCTGGCTTTAACATTTATTGTTTTGCGAGCCCTGGGTTTCGATTTCAACATCATGACCATTGGTGCCATTGCCGCTTCCATTGGTCTCATCATAGACGATGCCATCATTGTGGTGGAACAGATACACCGCACCCACGAGGAGTTCCCTGACCGCACTCCCAGAGAACTTGTTGGGAAAGCACTGAGGTATTTGTTTCCGGCCATGGTAAGTTCTTCGCTGAGCACCATAGTCATCTTTATTCCTTTCATCATGATGTCGGGAGTGGCGGGCGCTTATTTCAAGATACTCACCGAGACCATGATCATCACCCTGCTTTGTTCCTTCCTGATTGTATGGCTGGGTTTGCCCGTGATATATTTATTAATGTCGAAGAACAAACCCTTACACCTCAGCGTAAAAATTAAAGAAGTGAAACACCGCAACTGGGTGAATTTCTTTTTACTTCGTCCTTATCTGAGTTTTGTTTTTGTTCTCATGCTTATCACCAGCATGATTTTGATAGTCCCTCGTTTGGAAACCGGCTTTTTGCCCGAAATGGACGAAGGCTCCATTGTTTTGGACTATGACAGCCCTCCGGGCACTTCACTTGAAGAGACCGACCGTATGCTTACATCGGTGGATAAGATACTGGATAAGATACCCGAAGTGGAAACATATTCCCGTCGCACCGGTTCTCAAATGGGATTCTTCATTACCGAACCCAACCGTGGCGATTACCTGATTCAGCTTCATAAAAAGCGCAGCCGGACCACTGAAGAGGTTTCCGACGATATCCGCAAGAGGGTAGAGGCAGAGGTTCCCGCCCTGATTGTCGATTTCGGTCAGGTTATTGGCGATATGTTGGGCGATCTGATGGCAAGCGTGCAGCCCGTTGAAGTAAAAATATTCGGCGCAGACCACGAAAAACTGAAAGAATTATCCCGACAGGTGGCCGACAGCATTGAAACTGTTAAAGGAACAGCCGATGTGTTTAACGGCATAGTGATAGCGGGCCCCGTGCTGAAAGTGATACCCAAAGAGGCAGGTTTAAAGCAAAGCGGACTCAACGCCAGCGACCTTCAGATGCAGGTGCAGGCCAACCTCGATGGCATTGTGATAGGCTCCATACCAGAAAAGGAGCAGCTCACCAATATCCGCATGATCTACCCTGTGAACAATCAGACTCCCATAGAGAAACTGGAACATGCCAGGATATTTTTGCCTTCAGGAGAACTGGCTTCTATGACTAAGTTCGCTGATTTCGACATACAGAGCGGTGTGGCAGAGATAGAACGCGAAAACCTCGAGACCATGGGCGTGGTTACTGCCCGACTCAACGACCGCGACCTGGGCAGTGTGATGAAAGATATCAAAGCCAAAATAGCTAAGATCAGTTTCCCGCCTACCTGCCATGTCGAATACGGAGGTTCCTATGCCGAGCAGCAGCAATCATTTTTCGAATTGTTGATGATTTTGATATCGGGAGGCCTGTTGGTTTTTATTGTTATACTATTTATGTTCCGCGACCTGAAACTCTCGCTCATAATCATTTTTATCAGTGTTTTGGGAATATCAGGCAGCCTGTTGGCTTTGTTCCTGACCAACACTCCCCTGAATGTGGGCAGCTACACCGGACTCATCATGATCATAGGTATCATTGGCGAAAATTGCATTTTCACCATTCAGCAATTCTTCACCGAAAGGAAGACATCCACCGTTAAAGATGCTTTGTCCTACGCCATTTCGGCCCGTTTGCGGCCCAAACTGATGACTGCCATAGGCGCTATAGTGGCACTTACTCCTTTGGCCATGGGCATTGGCACAGGTGCACAGATGCATCAGCCATTGGCCATTGCCGTTATCGGAGGATTGATAATTGCTTTGCCCCTGCTGCTGATAGTGCTGCCGGGATTTTTAATAAAGGTGTATAAGGATTGATCTAAACTCCGAAGACAGAAATTCTATAAATCTTTTATAAGATCCTGCTTTTTGTCTTCAGCCATCTTTTTTTCTGCAGCTATTGAATAATAGTTTATTTCAAGTATCAGTTGATCATTGATGCTGAAAAGTGAAAGAATTACATTGGTTCTGTCATTTTTCCATTTGGTTTCGAGGTTCAGGTTATCGGATATCAGGTTTGAAGCCCATTCGTCCTGTGTAATAACTTTTCCATTTATTGTTGTAGAAACTTTGCTGTAAGGCTCTTTATACTTACTTGTCAGAGAACTTTGAATTAATAGAAAAGTATTTACGAAAGTTTGCGGATTTGTATCTTCCGGTCTTACCATGTAAGTGGCATGCCAAAGTTGGTTGTTCGAGCCGAGATAATAAATAATACGTGCGTCCCAGTCGCCCAGTTTACCCTTAAGCTGCATAGAGTTGTTTGGAGAAGCAGCCATTTTCCCGGTTTCGCTTTTAGCAATTTGGGTGGAATCAGCTCCCCATTTTACATTACGGAAATCAAAATTCTGAGCCATTAAAAGATTGCCAATCAGCAAAAAAAATGATGCAAATAGAAAAATTTTAGTTTTCATTGGTTTAAAGTTTTTAAGATGAACAAAATTAATAAATTTTTTCGTGTTTTTGATTCGTTATTTACTTTTTTCCTATAGTTAATTTGTTGGTAAGGTAATATCATTTTTGTGTATGGAAGACTTTTTCAATCTCCTGTTATCAATTGACTTGAAAAGGAAAAGAATAAGTAATATCTGTTCTGGATACAAAATAGTCTACTCATTCTTTCGGTAGACGTTCTTCTGAAAACTTCAATTAAAAAAGAAATCCCGTGCATTCTCATTAAAGAAAATAATAGTTCTATTTTTGCAGTCCGAAAAAAATAGAACTGGCTCTATTTTTCACATTTCCATTTTCAACTAGTCAATGATAAAAGCAAACAAAACAACCCTACATATCCTTTTTCTCGGATTTATTTTTAGTCTCCATAGTGTGTCTCTGCAAGCTCAGCAAAACACCGCCACCATACGCGGCAGCGTGCTCGAAAAAACCAGCCGCAATCCTCAGGAGTTTGTGAATATAGGCTTGTTCAGGTCGGTCGACAGTACTTTGGTACAGGGAGCCACTACGGATAAAAAGGGCGAATATACCTTAACCAAAATTGCCAAAGGAAATTACTACCTGCGCATCAGCTTCATTGGTTTCGAAACCGTTTTCAGCAGTCCTGTCAATATTACCACCGACGGACAACAGTTGGACATGGGAGTTACGGCCATCAAAGTTTCTTCCAGTCTGCTTGGGGGAGTGGAGATTACCGACAAAAAATCTCTTTACGAAACTTCCATCGACCGCAAGGTTTACAACGTTGACAAAGATATGATGAGCGTGACAGGTTCGGCCAGCGATGTGCTGCAAAACGTGCCTTCCATCAGCCTTGATATGGATGGCAATGTAAGTCTGCGAGGTTCGGCCAACGTCACCATCTTTATCAACGGCAAACCTTCGCCCATGATGAAGATGAACAGCGCCGATGCCCTGCAACAGATTCCTGCTTCCAACATTGAACGCGTGGAGGTCATCACCAATCCTTCGGCCAAATACAAACCCGACGGCACCACGGGTATCATCAATATTGTGATGAAAAAGGGCACCAAGACAGGCATTAACGGTTCGGTGCGTGCCAATATAGGCAACAATTGGCGCTACAATGCCGGCTTCAACCTGAACTACAAACCCGGAAAGGTGAACCTCTTTGCGGGCTATAGCTTCCGACAAGACGAAAGGGTACGCACCCATACCACCCACCGTCAGTTTTACGATTCATTGGGAACCCTGAGTTATACCTACGATCAGATTGCCATAGCAAAGTCGCGCCCCTTGTCGCACACTGCCAATCTGGGCATGGATTATACCATCAACGATAACAATAGTCTGGGTGTTTCTGGCAATTTCATGTATCGCGATTTTGGACGCAACGAAGATGCCTCTACCTTACAATACGATTCCTTGGGCAGCCTGACCAACGACTTCAACCGAAACCGCGTTTCGCATCAGATAGAATACGAAACCGAAGCCACTGCCTTTTACGAACATAAGTTTAAGAAAGAAGACCATCAGATCCGCTTCGAAGCTACTTATTCAGGCCAGGTGGAGGATGAGAACAATACCTTTACGGATGTTTTCCGTCTGCCTGCAGCTGCCAATACCTATGACAATTCTATCATTGACGAGAACAGCAGTCTGCTGGAATGTTCGGCCGAA
The DNA here is from genome assembly GCA_964574845.1 of uncultured Bacteroidales bacterium. Lineage (GTDB taxonomy): Bacteria > Bacteroidota > Bacteroidia > Bacteroidales > CAIWKO01 > CAIWKO01. The sequence goes on along the minus strand of CAZNRQ010000028.1, from coordinate 4,756 downwards.
TATACCCTGCCTATCAACAAGGCTTCGCAGTTCGAAGCGGGTTATGCGGGAGAGTTCAGTAAACTCGACCAAAACTATTATTCTGAGGATTACATTTCAGCTTCCGATTCGTGGGTGAAGAATATCGCCCAATCCAATCATTTCAAATTGAATCAGGACATTCATGCCCTCTATGCCACCTATTCCCACAAATGGGGCTCGTTCAGCGTGCTCGGTGGGCTGAGAGCTGAGATGGTGTACCTGACTTCCGATCTGGTTACCCTCGATTCGGTGATACCCAACAATTATTTCAAGGTGTATCCTACCCTCCATATGGCTTACGAGCTTTCGGAGACATCGCAGTTGCAACTCAACTACAGCAAACGCATCAACCGCCCCGAAACCGACGAGTTGAATCCTTTCCCCGAATACAACGACCCCCGCAACCTGCACGCCGGTAACCCTTATCTGAAGCCCGAACAGATTCACTCCATAGAGTTCGGCTACCAACTGAAGAACAATTATGTGACCTTTGTGCCCACGCTTTTCTACCGCTATAAATACGATGCTTTTACCGAGATCACCACTTTTATCAACGACAGCACCTTGTTCCATACCAACGATAACCTGGCCAACGAACAATCAGCGGGTATTGAGATAGTGCTGAACAGCAGCATCAAAAAATTCATGACCATCAATTTCAGCGCCAACGGTTTCTTCGATCAGATTGATGCTTCCAACCTGGGCTATGCCACCAAGAAGAACGCCTTTTCGTGGAACGCCAAACTCGGACTCAATTTCAATATCACCAAGAATACCTTGCTTCAGGTGAATGGTTTTTATCGAGCAGCAGAGATACAACCTCAGGGCAAAGAACTCCCCGTTTATTCGCTGAATGCAGGTGTGCGTCAGGACCTTTTCAAAAAGAAACTCTCCATTTTGCTTACCGTGTCCGACATCTTCAACACCCTGCGCTGGGCCAGCGAGATCAACACCGCAGCCATGAAAGAAACCATGACCGGCAAACGCCGCTCGCAAATCATCTATCTGGGTGTTTCGTGGCGCTTCGGCAACAGCGGCAAGGGCAAACAGGAAGAACTGAAGTTCGATGACAGAATGGGGGCGTTGTAAGAGGCTTTTAGGCTTTTAGACTATTAGACTATTAGGAAGAAAGTCATTGGTAGTCATTTATTGTCATTCTTTGTTATTAATGGTCATTGTGAACTTTGTGTGTTTTACATTGTGACCTTTGTGGTAATTTTTTTAACCACTCTGTACACAATGATTTTTACAAAGCCCGCCTGATCGGACGGGCAGGTGCACCATGAACTTATACGAAAGTGAATACTTAATTAGGTAGAAGCCATAGCTAACCACCCATTTTCTAAAAGTCTAATAGTCTAAACAGCTAAACCCCTAATCGGCTATGACAAACTTCCCCTTATCCACCGGGCTGTCGTCGTTGCTGAGGGTATAGAAATACATGCCTTTGGAAAGGTTTCCTTTTTCTATGCTGATGTTGTGTTCCTCACCGGTGGCAATCTTATTGACCAGTCGGCCGTTCATATCGTAAATATCGAGGCGGCCCTGAGTCATATCCACAAAGGGATCAATCACCAACTGTGCGGAAGACGAAAAAGGATTGGGATAGATTTGAGTATTGTGGCTGATATCGGTGGATTCTATGCCTGTGTAAACCACGCCGGAAGCCAGCCAAATGGTAGAATTTACAATAAGTCTTTCGTGATTGCCATTGGCATCAACCGTAAATCCTGTGTAAAGCTGGTCGCCGGTGTCGCCCGTGCCATCGTCGAAAGGAGAGCTGTCGCCAAAGGCTACAACGCGTCCGGCTCCGTATTTGGCTCGGGCTACCACCACGTTGGTAGTTCCCGTATTGGAAGCCCCGGTTTTGTAGACAATGCCTCTCACCGTTGGATTGGCAGTGGTATTCAAAGTCATGGTGGTTCCGTTGCTCCACATCACCTGTGTTACATTTCCCATTGGACCATGAAGAAGAGTATCTGAAGCAGGAAGGGCGGCCAGAACAGAATATGTACCGCTGACATCAACTAAATCGAAACTAATACCAAATGGATTGTTCTGAACCGTATTATTGGTCAGTAAATCGTTCCATGCCATGGGCGAATCAACCCCATCGTTATTGCGGTCGCTGATGGTGTGGTCGGATATCATAAACAAACCACCTCCGTTTTGCACGAATTGCACTATAGCGGTTTTTTCAGCAGCAGTAAAAGAAATATTGGGTTCGCAAACCACAAAAACTTTATAGTTTTTCAGATCCTGAACGTTGGAAGAGTTGTTATAGGTGATGGGCACGCCATAGGGCAGGGTTTCCACTGTATAGCCCTTTTTTACCATATCAACTCCCCAGGCCGATAATCCGCCCAGCCAGTAGGTTTCGGGTGTGGAAGAAGTGATGCCGCTTTGGGCAGGGGTGGGGATGCGCTGAGCGTTGGCTTCATTTCCTGTTGTGGTCGCTGTACCGGTATTCGTCCAGTACAAATTATGCTGATCGGCATCAATCACCCAATCGGCATTGCCTGCCGATTCGGCTTTGGTGGCATCGAAGAGTATTTTAACTTGTGCTGAAACGTTTTTTGCTCCTATCAGACTGATCAACAGTAGAAGAGCGGCAAATTTGATGAGGGTTGCTTTTTTCAATGGCTTTGATTTTCAAAAAAATAGTTTGCAAAGATAAGGAGAATATTCTGATGTAGAATGGCCTGTGGGCTGATTTATAATTGTAAGCTGCGATTTCAGACCGCAATGAAAATTCTGCGCTTGACGAAGAGATTTTTTTGTGTCAGCTATTTTGTGCACTCTGCTTATAGTAAAACCATTGTGAATAAAGGGTTAGAATAAAATGACAGATACTTATAGTCTATGATTCAAAAAAATACAATTCAGTATTTTTTGAAATGCCCGTCAATAAAGGGTTTAAATATTAAAATATTGAGCATTTTGAAGTGGGTAAGACTATTTTTCCCGACGATAGTCTTACATTTCCGGACGTTAGTCTTACATTTCCTGACGATAGTACTACATTTCCTGACGATAGTCTTAACGTCACCGACGATAGTATTAACGTTACCGACGATAGTATTAACGTTCCTGACGATAGTCCTATCGTTACCGACGATAGTATTAACGTTATCGACGAAAGCACTAACGTCACTCAAGAAAGTATTAACGTCATCGAAGATAGTATTAACCTCCCCTATTATAGTATTAACGCACGGGAGGATAGTATTATCCTTGCCGGAATAGGAATAACTTTATATTTTGTTGTAAAAATCGGATTAACGGGCAAGAACTTCAACAGGATTCGTCCATGCACTGTATTCATCATGAGGAAGAATCTGGCGGCTTTTAAAATGATAGGTCTTGCCTGCAGTAAGTCCGCTAACCTTTTTTCTGGCAGTATGAGTGGCAGTCAAAGGAGTCCAATTTATACCATCCGTACTCATCATCCATTCGTGAGGACCTTCGCCTTCGCCCAAAACGATAACCACACCCGATTCGTTGGTGTCTTTCACCTCGCTTTTTTGCTTGGGTCGAACTTTGTATTCCTTCACCGACATATTGGCACCCGTGATAAGGCTTTTGGCATTGGGGTTGTCTGCATCTGCCAACGCCTGCACATCGGAACGAAGCCCTTTTGCCGTCATAATGGCGACATTTTTGGCATCGTCCCTGTCAGCTTTTGATACCGAAGGAGGTTTAAGTTTATAACCAACTTCTGCCTTGTCAAATTTGGTAACGTGATCAGTTAACAGGGCAAGTTTGGCTGCCGAACCGAGGTAGCGGTCGTCGGCATGCATTTTGTCATAAATACCTTTGAGGTAAATAATCAATTTGTCGTTAGCACGCGGAAGCTTTAAAACGGCTTCGTAATATTTAACGACGGGATCAACTGGATCAGCCATGGCTTTAAAATTTTGTGATTAATAATTTTTTTTACTTCTAGTTGTCAGCAATACTCTTTTTAAATGGTTCATTTTCAAAAGAGAATACAATAATATAAAAAAAATTATGAAAAAAAACCAATGTGGCCGGGTTTTTTATAATCGTTTTTTTTTGATACGTCCCGGAACCGGCTCCAGATGCGGGTAAAGGGGCACAAGGGCCATAAAGTTATCTTCGCGGCGGCCGGCAACAAAAAAATACTTATCGCTGTTTTTCACAAAGATCGCTATTCTTTCGTGGCAGATGCGGGCTTTGCTGAGTCGTTTCAAATTTGTGATATTGCTTTTGTCGTAACGAAAAAACAGGGTTTTCGGGAGCCTGTCTTCCATATATTTCAGGTTGACGGTGCGCACTATTCTGTCGTTTTCGTCTTCACCAAAATATATTTCAACACAAACGAGGCAGGCTTTGATGTGGGATATATTTCTGAAATCCTCAATATCGGCTTCGTTCTTCAGCGTAAACTTCAGCCGCCACTCGTCAGCAGCTGTGCCGGAAGCCTCGGTAGTCTCATTTTTTTTTCCATTTTACAATTAATTTTTGATTAATATTTAAATTTTGCTAAAATAAAAATGTTGTTTAATCTGAAAAAACTATTTAACATTTATTTTGCCTGTCCTAAGCTTATTAAGTGTTGGTTTTTAAAATGCCTTGTGATATGTAAAAAAAATTGGAAAAAATTTGGTTGGGTTTTGATTTAATATGTAGTTTTGGGGGAGCTTTGTGCATAAAAGGTGCGCAAAGCCGACCATATAGTGAAATAATCCACCACAAAGGTGAAGCAAGAAGA
>CAZNRQ010000027.1:0-15525 GCA_964574845.1 uncultured Bacteroidales bacterium | reverse complement strand
TGACCCCTCGGGCGATGATTTTCATTACTTCAGAGGACCTGATTATGATGCGGCAAGCAAGACTATTTTGGAGCGCTATAAAAACTATAATGGCCCTGATGGTAATTCACCAACAGATGCTCAAACTCAGGCCCAATATGGGGTAAATTATCCCATGCAATCTACCACCTTGCCTGACGGAGAAGATATCAACCGCGATAATACTTTAAGTGAAAGCGAAAGATATTTCCAATATAAGATCGATCTAAACCCTACCAAGATGATGGTTGGCCAGAATTATATCACGGACGTTTTGGATGCAACCACAGGTCAGTTACCCAACGGAACATCTTCTACAGTGAAGTGGTATCAGTTCAAGGTGCCTGTTCAATCGCCCGATAAGATTATAGGCGGAATTCAGGATTTCAAATCCATACGATTCATCCGTGTGTTTTTTAAAGGAGTTTCCGACTCCCTGATTTGCAGGTTTGCAACTTTCGATCTGGTTCGTGGCGACTGGCGTCGATATAATTATGCCTTGCTTGGGCCAGGAGAATACATTCCAATTGATGACCAATCGACAACCACTTTCGATGTATCGGCCGTAAATCTGGAAGAGAATGGGCAAAGGTCACCTGTTCCCTACGTAATTCCTCCGGGTATAGAGCGTGAAATTAATTATTCTTCAACATCACTTCAGCAGCTAAACGAGCAATCATTGTCCATGAGTGTTTGCAACCTGATGGATGGAGATGCCAGAGCAGTGTATAAAACCTGCGACTTCGACATGAGGAAGTTTAAAACATTAAAAATGTATGCTCATGCTGAGGCTGTGAATAATGAAGCTTCTCTAAATGATGGCGATCTTAATCTATTTATCAGGCTGGGATCTGATTTCAAGAGCAATTACTATGAGTACGAAATTCCATTGGAATTGACTCCCTGGGGCACCGACGATCCTGCTAAAATATGGCCTGATAACAACCAAATGCAGATTACTTTAGACGATCTGGTGGAAGCTAAGAAAAATAGAAACATTCAGTTGAGAGAGCCGGGGTCAAGCGTTTCATTAACGCTGCCTTTTATTACACATGATAGCAAGAACAACAAAATTACTGTAGTAGGGAACCCTAGTATAAGTAGTGTTACAGTGATCATGATAGGTATCAGAAATCCCAAGAAGAGTTCTTCAAATCCCACTGACGACGGTAAAGAAAAATGTGCTCAGGTTTGGGTTAATGAATTAAGACTTACCGACTTTAATCAAAGTGGCGGATGGGCTGCTACCGGAAGAGTGGCTGCTACCCTGGCCGATTTTGGAAACATTAGCTTGGCTGCAGCTATTAGTACGCCCGGTTTTGGAAGTATTGATAAAAAAGTGAATCAGCTGCAAAAAGAAACTATCACTTCGTATGATATTGCCACGAACCTGGAGTTAGGAAAATTCTTCCCTGAAAAATGGGGAATAAAGATCCCTATGCATTTCGATTATTCGGAGATCAGAAGCACACCTGAGTATAACCCCATCAATCCTGACATTTTATACAAAGAAGATCTGGCAACCTATTCCAGCCAGGCTCAACGAGATTCTATTAAAAAGATCACTCAGGATGTTACCACACGTACCAGTCTTAATTTTATGAATGTGCGTAAAACCAAGATGGGTGCCTCTACCAAGTCGCATATTTATGATGTAGAAAACCTTGACTTTACTTATGCTTATACGGAACTATTTCATAGGAATGTAGATATAGAGTACGACAGACGAATAACACATAACGGAGGTTTGGGCTATAATTATTCGTCCAATCCAAAACCGGTAAAACCATTTGACAAGTGGAAGCTGATCTCTAAATCGAAATGGTTAAGAATCATTAAGGATTTCAACTTCTACTACATGCCCAAAATGTTGTCGTTCCGTACTGATCTGAATAAGCAATATCAGGAAAACCTGTTAAGAAATAAAACCAATGCTATCATTATTCTGGAACCAACTTTTGTAAAAAGATTCGGCTGGAACCGCGATTATGGTTTGAAATGGGATCTAACGCAAAATCTGAAACTGGATTATCAGGCACATGCGATTGCATTGATAGATGAACCCGCTGGCAAGATTGACAAGAGCTTGCCGGACTATAAACAAAAGAAAGATTCTATTTGGAAAAACGTACTGAATTTCGGACGTATGACTAGCTATAACCAGACTATTGACATTAATTACGTGGTCCCTATCAATAAGATCCCGGCATTTAACTGGTTGAACCTTACAGCAAAATATGGCGGGACCTATAACTGGCAGGCATTGCCTTTGGCAGCCGACAGTCTGGGAAGAATTGTTGACAATCCGCTGGGAAACACTATTGAAAATTCCAATACCGAGCAGTTAAATCTTACAGGAAATATGACCAACCTGTACAATAAGATCAAGTATTTGAAGAAGATCAATGATAAGCGAAAAGGAGTAACTGAGACCAAAAAGCCAAAGACCAATATGCCTTCGGATGCCCAGGATTCTCTGAAGCCCAAAATCAATGTTTTCAAAGAGATTATTGACAATACGTTAAGTTTGCTAATGAGCATTAAGACATTTAATATCTCTTATCAGGAGGGGAACGGGCGAATGTTACCAGGATTTATGAAAAAGCCGGTCGCATTGGGTATGGACTGGAATTCAATGGCTCCCACCTTCGGATTTGTTTTTGGAAGCCCGGGCGATATGTTTAGCAGCACAGGAGATATTGTAGGCAAAGCATTTGAAAAGGGCTGGATATCGCGCGACACTACTTTGAATACTCCCTTTTCAATGAAACAGACCAAAGTACTGAATGCCGCTATTTCATTAGAGCCGTTGAATGGTCTAAAGATTGACGTTACTGCCAACACCAATTATGCAACACAAAATTCGGCTTACTACCGCTACTTAGGTGACAACCAACATAGTGATCCATTCTCTATGGTCGAGTCCGGTAGTTTCAGCACTACCGTGCTTGGATGGAAAACAGCATTTGTGGGGGATAATAAGGATAACTCCAATGATATTTTTAACCGGTTCAAAGAATATCGGTTTACTATTGCCGATCGTTTGGCTCACGAAAATCCGAATTGGACAGGAAATTATATTGATTCAACAGGTGGATTCCCTGACGGATATGGCCCCACTTCACAAGATGTTTTGATCCCTGCTTTCCTGGCAGCTTATTTGGGTAAAAACCCAAGTAAGATTTCACTCTCTCCTTTCTCAGAAAAGATCTTGAAAGCAATACCCATGCCCAACTGGCGTATTACTTATAATGGGTTAACAAAGATTGGTTTTATAAAGAGATACTTTAAAACGGTAGCCTTGAGTCATACTTATAGGGCCACCTACAACGTGAATTCTTTCACCACCAATGTCAGGTATAAAGAAGATGCTGATGGTTTCGCCTATATCAGGGATCAGATTGGAAATTTCCTGGTGAAAAAGGAAATCGGAATGGTATCTATCACCGAACAGTTTAGTCCACTTATCGGTATGGATATGACCATGAACAATAGTTTATTGATCAAACTGGAATGGAAAAAATCGCGAAATCTCTCCTTGAGTTTTGCCAACAACCAACTCACCGAGATTTCTACTAACGAATATATTATTGGTGCAGGATATAGGTTTAAAGCGATTGAGTTCAAAGTTTTCAAAAAGAATTTTAAGAGTGACCTCAACCTGAAACTCGATTTTTCGATACGACAAAACAAAACCACATTGCGAAAACTGGTTGAAGAAATGGATCAGGTTTCTGCAGGGGGGCAAATAATCTCTATTAATTTTTCGGCCGATTACCAGATCAGCGAAAAATTAAACTTCCGATTGTTTTACGACCATATCATAAACAATCCTTATGTGTCGTCGCAATATCCAAATTCCAATATCAATGGTGGAATCAGCTTAAGATTTACGCTGGCTCAGTAAATTTTTTAATGGCTGTTTTAAAAAAAGTGTATTTTTGGGGAAATTTAAATTACAACTGAAAAATGAAAATATTAGATAATTTATTGTACACCGAATCACATGAATGGGTGAAAGTTGATGGCGATTTTGCCTTTATTGGTATTTCTGATTTCGCTCAACACGAATTGGGCGATATAGTATTCGTCGAAGTGGATACCGTAGGTGAAACCATGAGCAAAGGAGATACTTTTGGCACTATTGAGGCTGTAAAAACCGTTTCTGATATGTATCTGCCTGTTAGCGGAGAAATTCTTGAATTCAACCCCATTTTGGAATCAAACCCCGAAACTATCAATAAAGATCCTTATGGAGATGGTTGGGTGATTAAATTGAAACTGGCCGATGCTTCGGAGCTGAATGCATTAATGAAAGCCGATGCTTACAAAGCTCATGTGAATGCCTAAGAAATTTCTTTTTTTCTTTAAAGCTCCGGACATAACGGAGCTTTTTTTATTTATAATAAAGAGGTCCTAAAAAAATAATAAACCAATTTTCACGTTGTTGTCCTGCCTGCTTTATTTTTGGCACTATGATTGACTGATAAATTCAAAAAAATTAAGGTGAGTATTTTTTCTGATAATTTAGATGAGATTCTGTTTCAGAACCGTAATAAGGTATACGGGGCTTACTTATTGCGAAAGAAGTATCATAAGCAATTGCTTCTTTCTTTTCTGATTATCGTTTCGGCATTTAGCACTATAGCCTTTATAGAGTATCTTCTAATAAACCAACCTGAACCAGAAATTAAGGAAAGTCCTTTTTTTTCGGAGTTTATGCCGCAACCCCAGAACAACAACATTCAACCGCCGGAGGAATTATTACCTGAACTTAAGAAATTGGAGAAGAAGGCAGCCTATACTGTCCCAAAGATAGTTAATAATGAAGACGATCAAACCAATGATCTGAATGCTGACCAGGAAAGATCGGACACGACCAATTCGGGGACCTCTAACAATGGAAGCAGTAATGGTGTTTTGGATGGCTCAGGTACTGATGATAATGCCATTTACACCTATGTTCAGGAAGCTCCTGCATTTCCTGGAGGAGAGCAGGCTTTGAAATCGTTTGTTCAGCACAATATTGTTTATCCAAAGCTGGCCCAGCAAAACAAAATACAAGGTAGGGTTTATGTTTCTTTTGTGGTCGAGAAAAACGGTTCACTTACCGATATTAAAGTTGTACAGGGCATAGGAGCTGGTTGCGATGATGAGGCCTTACGAGTGGTCAGGCTGATGCCTAAATGGAAGCCCGGACGCCGGCAAGGTCATGAGGTCAGATGTTATATTAGTATGCCCCTGAATTTTGTTTTTCAATCTAAAAGTTAAGCACATTGTTCTAAGCAGTAACAGAGAATTCAGGATTTATTCATACTCTGTTAAAATACTTTTTTTGTCATAACGTGAAATTTCAGAACTCCCGAATAATGTCTTGAAATATTTTTACAAAAAAAAACACAACCATTGGTTGTGTTTTTTAATGCATTTATGATTGAGGATTAGTAGTAAAAAATCCGGTTATCTTCAATATCAGTTTTGTCTTTTATTGCCCTGTAGACCTCATTGTCAACACGGGATTTAAAATAACTGATGGTTTGCATTTTCACCATATCAGTGTTGGCAGCATTGGCAGGAGTAACAATATCCTGAAGTAATACTTCGTAAATAGCCATCTTTCCTTTTATAGGAGCCGAAAGATCGTTTTTCTTCATGGTAAAAATAGTTCCTATAAGTTCTGGTTCCGGACCATATTTGGGGAAGTTGTAAGCAGAAAAGGTCAATTGGTCAACTGTATCAACTGCCACATTGAGTTTGGAGGCAATCTGATAAATATCCTTAGTACTGTTAGAAGCGGTTTTTACTTTTTCTATCAATTGATCAGCCTTCTTTTCTCTCTTAACCAAAGGTTCCAGGTAAGTCTTTATTTGTTCCAAGGGAGCAATTCCTTTTTCGCGCTTTTCAACTATAGTAGCTACGACAAACTTTCCACTGTTGTCAAAAACCTGTTCCGACACCATGCCTTTTTCGGTTTTCTCATCAAATGCCCAACGGATAACGTCTCTGGCTGATTCTAATCCAGGGATGGTATAGTCCATTTCTTTCACGAATTGGGCCGATCTCTTATTAAGTCCTTTGTCTGTTACAGTCTTGTTGAATTGTTCAGCAGTACGATTGGCTCCGGCAAATTCGCTGGCCTGAACCTGAAACTTATTAACTGTTTCTGTGCTGGGTTTGATATCTTGTTTTACGATAGCTACTTTCACTTTTTTAACGGCTTCTTTTTTCCCTGAAACATAAAGAATATGATATCCCAGAGCAGATTGAATGATCTTTACTTCACCCACTTTGGCATTTAAACAGGAGTCGTAGAAAAGTTTATTGTTTATATCTCCATCGGCCATCCATTTCAGGTCGCCGCCGTCCTTTTTAGCGGTTGGGTAATCCGATTTAACCATGGCCATATTAGCAAATCCGGTAACATCTTTTTTCAGAATTGCAAGAATACTATCAGCAGTTTTTTTAGCTTGGTCTTTGGTACGGGTGATACTTTCAATAGGATTGGGTGCATCTTTATATGCAATCAAAATATGGCTGGCCTTGATAGAGTCCGGACGATTCTGAATCTGTACCAGTCGTGCAATATTGTAAGTATTGTTTTCTATATAAGGAGGAAGAATTGTTCCTACTTTTGCGGAAAACATAAGTGAGTCGAGTTTTACAGGAAGTTTTCCTTTACTAAAGAAAGAACTATCGTAGGGGGCATCACTGTTCGCTTTAACAAAGTTCTCAATATCATTCGATTCTACTTTTTGGAAATCTTCGTATGTTCTTTGTGCTTTTTCAGCAATTTTCTTCATGTCATCCTGAGAGGGAACAGGTTCAAAAATTACATAATCAATATCTCTGGCTTTTTCCTGCTCGTATTCGTATTTATGAGCCTCATAGAATTTAGTGTAATCCTCATCGGTAACCTTTACAGCGCTATCAGAAATAACCTGGTATTTAACTCCAACACAAAGAAGCTTTGCTGATTTGGAAGCATCATCTGCCATGCGTTTCAGGAAGACCTTAGGAATATAGTACCCTTGAGAAATAAGGTTGTTATATTTTGTTTTAATTCTGTCGTCTTTTATGCCTTGTTCGAATTGAGTCCATTCTGTTTTTTGTTCATCAGTAAGCTGATCAAAATTATTCAAATAATTCTGAATAGCCTGTTTATTTAACACCCCGGTATTGGGATCAGTAAAATTTTGAACAACATATGGGTGTGGATATTTTCCAAAAAACAAGTCGTTAAGTTCTTCGGGGCTAATACCTGGTTTGTTTGCCTTACCATGATCAACTGCAAGTCCAAGTTCTTCATACTCCTTCTGCATGATAAAATCTTTTTCATATTGATCCCATGCTGAGGTCATGATCTGAAAGCTTTCAGCCGAAGTGAGGCTTTCCTTTTTAGATTGCTGCAAATACCGCTTTGTCTGTTCGTCAACTTTTTGATCAAAATCGAGTTTGTTTATCTTATCTCCATCGATTTTTACAAAAACCTGAGTTTTATTTTTGCCAATACCGCCTTTTCTGAATAAATCCTGCAAAACAAAACCAGCCAAAGCTACTCCAATTAAAATAACTAGTAAACCTGAGTGTTTGCGTATTCTACCTATTACTGCCATAAAATATGTGTTTTTTAAAACAAGGTTGCAAATTTACAACTTTAAGTGTTATGAAAGAAAGTTTTTTACTCATTTTCTATTTCTCACCGACGATTTTAATTCCAACCTGATCTATCCTGTTATTGCTGGCTTTCAAAATCGTAATTTCGAATGGTGGGATCATGATCTTTTCTTTAGGTTCCGGAATGCGTTCGGTTATAGAGATAATATAACCTGCCAGAGTTTCGTAATCATTTTCAGCCGGTATGTTTAGTTGATATTTATTGTTCAAATAATCAATCTCAAGCCGACCAGAGAAAATGTATTCCACTTCGCTAATTACTTTTTCCAGAAGATCTGGTTCATCGAACTCATCATTAATTTCACCGGTAATCTCTTCTATAAGATCTTCAAGAGCTACCATGCCCGAAGTTCCACCAAATTCATCAACTACCACGGCAAGGCTTTTATGTTGGTTGATGAACATGCGCAGGGTTTCTTTGGCAGGCATACTTTCCGGAACGATCAATACTGGCTTTTTAATTGATTTTATATTGCGGGGGCTGGAGAACATGTCAAAAGAGTGAACATACCCAATGATATTATCAATGTTTTGACGATAGATCAATATTTTTGAATGACCCGAACTGATAAATTTTTCAGTCAGTATGTCGATTGACTCACTTTCTTCGACAGCAGTGATCTCATTGCGTGGAATCATGCACTCCCGTATTTTGATTTGAGCAAAATCCATTGCATTCTGAAACATTTGGATCTCCGGATTGAAATGTTCTGTATCAGAAGCTGCAACAGAATACTCACGGATGTAATGGTCAAGGTCAGAATAATTAAATTCGTATTGGTTATGGCTAAACTTTACCCTAAAGATATATTTCAGCAAAAACTCAGATAACTTAACAAAAACAAACTGTACCGGGAATAAAATGTAATAAAGAGCTGTCAAGGGGAGTATCAACAATTTCAGCATTTTGTTAGGGTTGATACGAAATAAAACCTTAGGCGCAAATTCAGCAACAAAAAGTATAAGCAAGGTGGAAAGTATTGTCTGTAATACCATTACCAAAAACCCCGACCTGAAACTTATTGGGATAAAGCCACCTATAATTGGTTCCAGAACATGAGTCATTGCGATACCATAAAGTACAAGGGCAATAGTATTACCTAAAAGCATGGTGGAAATAAAGGCAGATGGATTATTTCTGAATGTAGACAGTATTTTCCCCGAAAAAAGTTTGTTTTTTTTATCCAGTTCTATCTTCAGTTTATTGGCCGACACAAAAGCAATTTCAATTCCTGAAAAGAAAGCAGAAAAAATAACTGTAACAATTGCAACCCCAATATAATTGTTCATGATTAAATTCCGAATTTATTCGGCACCTATTTCCTCATCTTTAATATAAAACGTCCCTCGAGGCTTTCTAATGATCCATTTTATGAAGGAGTCGTCCGCATCCAATCCGTCGCCGTAAAAAATCTTGTCTTTGGTTGTGATTTTCACAAAAACATCGTTGTATATCCTCCTTTTTTTCTCATCCCAGATAAGATGTTCGGTATTGAGTCTTTCGCCCTTTTCGTTTATTACAACAACATCGTTTTTTGCCTCCATCACGTTCTTTTTATCATATTTGATGGCGTATTTCGATGTTAGGTGTGTTTTAACGTGCATAACGGAATCATAAAAAATAGCATTAATGCCTTTGGGCATTTCGGTATAGGGATTTTTGCCCCCGTAGGTTTTTAATATGGGGGCCTTGATTACAGTTTGGATTTTTGCAGAATCGCTATAAATAATCTCAACATTTTCTGTTGTCGAGACCGGGAAGGTATCAGTTATTTTAATAGCATTGATATCTTCTAGTTTGTTTTTACAGGAGAAAGTAAGGAATAAAAGTGATGCAATAAATAAAACAGAACCCGTCTTAAACAATACCTGCGTTTTCATTTTTTTAATCCAGTTTTGGCCTGTAGAACCAAAATTCTCTGAAAGTAAATCCCAAAGTAAATTTCACGTAGTTTTCCTGAATAAGACCTGGCTGTATATTGCCTTTTTTACCGGCTTCAGCACTCAGACTAATCATAGATCTGAGTTTGCTTACAGGAAATCCTAATCCTACGCTGACACTAAAATCGTCAATTTTCGATCCGTTTAACTCAAGATAGGTTTGTCCATAATGAAATCCAAATCGATAACTCATTTTTTTCCAGTACTTGCTTGCAAGCGTATATTTGGGAATAATTTCTCCACCAGCCGCGATGTTGAAGCTATTATTAATTGAATCCAGGGTGTTGAAACTCTTGAATTTTTTCCAATTCTGCCAGTCAAAATCAACCCCAAACATCCAATTATTCTTTTTAGAAAAAGTAAATCCTCCACCCAAAGTGAGAGGCATATATATTTTCCCCTTTTCGCTGGCAACATTAAACAAGGTGTCCTTAATACTTTCGATTTCTCCACTGGCAGTAAACCTTTCTGCCAATTGCGAACGTTTGGCATTGAGGTTCATAGGGAGGTTAAACTTAGCTCCCAGAATAAGGGAATATTTTTTCTTAAGATTCATTTGGTATTGTAGCCCATAATTCAGATAGAAACTTGAGACCTGAATATCGTTTATCACTCTAATATCATATGAATAGGGAATGTCAGGAGTATATACAGAGCGATTTTTATAAATTGTGCCAAATAGATATCCAACATTAACTCCTATTGAAAGGTTTTTAAATAAACGAAACCCGCTTCCTATGTAAGCCTGACTGATTCCTCCTGTCCCTTCAAAGTTTTCATTAATTTGGCCAATCGTCGGAACCGTATCCCTTGTTACGACTTTATATCCTGTTTTAGAAAAGGGAAGCATACCAACTGAAAGTCCACACCATTTGGCAACAGGAAACCCAAATAGAAGATAGCTAATGGAAGTATGATTAGTGAAATTCTGTGTGGCGAGGCTTGATTTTAACTGAGTTGAATTACTTGTAACTCCTACATCAAAAACGAATGAGTTGGTATCTAAGGAAGTATACGAAGCGGGATTCCCGGTGTTGATATAGGCCGGATTACGTAATGCATTTTTTATGCCCCCCATACCTGCATTATAGGCTGAGTGTGCGGTTTGCAGTTCGCCCAACCCATAATAGGAGTACGGTGAACTGATTCGTATCTGTGAACTAGCGGAGTTGTTGAAGAATAAAAACAGGAACAGAACCGGAAGGTATTTAAAGTGCTTTTTGCTTATCATTATAATCTAAAATTATTTTCAGGCCGTATAAAACAATATTTGAAACTGCAAATATCTCATTTTTTAGTTTACTGACCAAATATTCCGCATCTCCACCCGATAAAACTACCTGAATTTCAGGATAAATTCCACGGTAACGATCTATAATGCCATCTATTTCGGCCAGAGCGCCGTTTATAACTCCCGACAATAAAGATTCTTCTGTGGTTTTTCCTGTCAGGAAATTAAATTCGGACAATTCAATTAACGGAAGTTTTTCAGTAAAAGTATGCAGGGCATTAAAACGCATTCTCAATCCCGGGGAAATAGCTCCTCCCAGATATTCCGACTGAGAATTAACAAAGTCGTACTTGATGCAGGTTCCGGCATCTACCACCAGGACATTCCTGTTAGGATAAATACTGTTTCCAGCCACAGCTGCAGCAAGACGATCTCTTCCGAGAGTCTCTGGCGAGTTATATTTACTAATAACAGGAAGAGGTGTCTTTTGATCGAGAACGATGCAGCGGCACCTAGATCTTACAATAGAATCCAGCTCTTTGTCGTGATGTATCACGCTAGAAATAATAGCTGAACGGATGTCAAATCGGTTGAAAATACTAAGCAGTATCTTCATAGTAATCTTTTCAGGAGCCTCTGTGAAAACAATGTCTTCCCCCGAAAAAACAGCCAGCTTTTGAAAAGTATTACCCAGATCTATTACCAGTTTCACTCGAAAAATTTAATGCTCACAAAGTTACGCTTTTTCGCACCGAAATTAGGAAAAGCGTGGTATTTTTTATTCGTTAAAAAAACTTTTCTTCCTCAAAACGTAAAATGCATTAAACTATACGAAAATATCTGAAAAATTAATTGATAAAAAAACCACATATCACTTGCATAATGACATAAATTGTTGTACTTTTATCTCCTCCAAACATTAACTAAAATTTTATTCTCATGAAAAAGTTGTACTTTGTTTTGATTACCGTAATGTTCACCTGCAACCTTCTGGCGCAGCAGACCGCCACCAACGAAACATTCCGCTTCGATGGTTATGCACCAATAGACCAAAATGCGCTTTTACAGAAACAACATCATCGGGCCACCAAAGAAATGCCTATTGGGTGGATGATACCTTCCTGGAACCTTCTTGATTATTTCTATCTTTCCAATTCAATGGTTACCCATTATGCCAATTTGATATTTCCGGATTCCACAGTGGTTTATGAATCCGGCGGAGTGACTATGCATAACTGGCTGAACAGTGTGGGCGGTGTTTTCGATCCTTATTCTCCAATGTACGACTCAACCCAAAATGCCCCTCTTATTCCAAGTTCCGACCCCTACCGCATCGATTCTGTTTTTGTTCTTGCCTGGTATAATGTTGTAAACAGTGCTGTCAAGGATACACTAGTCTTAGAAATTGAAAACGGTGCTCCTACAGTTGCTCCAGAATTTGCTTGGACTACTTTCAGTTACCCAACTGATACATTCGATGTCAGTCCACCGAAGATAATGGGAAGTTCCACTGAGAAAGGTTATCTCTGCCGAATGACAGCATCTACTAAAACTGTGATAAAATACCCCCTTACATTATCCGATTCAACCAATGTATATGGCAAATACATCACCATTCCTGTACATTATGATGTTCCTGCCGGCAAAGTTGCCGGAATTTCTATCACCTTTGTTCCGGGGACATCTTATAATTACGGCGATATGCTTTTCTCATACAGTCATACCAGCACCCCGTCACTCAATTCGATTAGGATGGGGCTTTATAGCACTACTAATACTACTACCGATCCTCATGTTTTCGCTGAACCCTACCTTCGTTGGACATCGCATCATTATATCAATACTAATGTGCGTTACAGCAAATACACCGGAACCAGTGCCTGGCGGAACGAACGAATGGTAAGTACGATGAGTTGGGGTTTTGACCTGGGGTATTATATTACCAATGCTTCTAGTATAGGCATTTCTGAACCAACTGTATACGAAACCCTTATTTGGCCAAACCCTTCCAAGGGATGGTTAAATATTGATAATACTGAATCCGGTTCACGAGTGAGACTCCTCGATATACTGGGCAATTGCCTGATTGATAAGTTGACAGATGTGAATGGATTATCTCTCGATCTGCGAATATATAAAAACGGATTGTACTTTATTGAAATATCCAAAGGCGAAAACAGGAGGACAAGCAAAATTGTTCTCAGCCGATAAATGAATTGTTTGCTATTTTCAATCAGCAAATCTTTTTGAGGCCATGATTAAGCACTGTCCATTAGGACAAAGCTTAATTTATTTAAATTACTAGTAAATTAAAATCTTTCTGCCAACTATAACCGTTCCTTGGGGAATGCTAAGAAAATAAACGCCCTTAGGAAGTGTAGACGTGGACAGAGTAATTTTTTTTCCTGAACGAATAGTTTCATTCTGGCTGAGCACTTCCTGTCCAGCCATGTTTAGCAATAGTATCTCTGCATTCACATCATTTTCCACAGACAAACAATGAACAGTAATGGAATGCGAAGCTGGGTCAGACGTGACCGAAAAAGAAATTTCACCATTTTCGATGTCATAAGCAGATATGCCTGCAAATGTCAGCAACTGCGGATCACCAGCCCACACGAAAGAACTGTCGACAGTAATTACTCTATAACCGCCATACATACTGGCCGCTGTCTGTATAAAACGTGTACCACCCGCATAATTTTCATCAACCAAAGTGGCGTTACGGTCAACCACAAGGTTCTGATGCACATGTCCTGCCAGCACCATATCCACTTGTGCTGAATCGCACAGATTGAGCAGCACATCACGATTATTCATGATGGATCCGTCCAGGGCATCTACAATACTACTCGTCGAAGGAGTTCCGTCGGCATTGGTGCCCACCGCATTAACAGGCGGATGGTGCATCACAATGATTTTTTTCTTATTGTTATTCTGGTAGAGATTTGTTCTAAGGAAATTGCATTGTACATTACTTATTCCCGAACCTTCCGGATTGCTAAGATCGGTATCTATCCATATAGGACGAAATTGATCGTAACCCGAAAGGAGGAAAAAGATAACCGCATTCTGATATGTGATCATAAAATCAGAGGGTGGAGCAACGTCAGTGGAATAGTTTACCAAACCAGGATCAGAGGCTATAAAAAGGGTGGACGAAAAATAATCGTGATTACCGGGAACGATATATATAGGAATAGTTTGGGCCGCATCAATATAGTAATCTCCGTATTGGGGGTTGGTCACATTTTGCGGATAAAGGTATTGGGTGAGTACACCATACATTCCGTCACCATAGCTACCCACATTTGAAATATCTCCACTGGCCACCACAAATGCAGGTTTCGGTAAAAGGGAATTGATTTTGTCGAGCATCTGTTTGAACTTCACTCCATCAATATCAGGACTGTTTATGGGAGATGAAGTATTGGCAACATGTATGTCGGAAATGTGTACAAAAGTGAATTGGGAAAAAACATTTGTGAAAAAGAGTAATTGCAAAAGTAGCAGGGCAGCAATCAGATTTTTGGGAGTTCTCATGAAAGAAGTTTAAATGTTGAGGCTGTCTATATTGAACAAAAGTACAAAAAAGAAACTACTTTTTACATATTTGCTGATTATAATCTATTTAAAAAGGCCAGTGCATAAAAGGTTTCTGGAATTTTTATTACTTTTATCAAAACAAATTTCTCAGTCCTATGAAAAAAATATTGCTCGCGTTTCTTCTTTCCTTATTGCTTTTTCCTGGAATAATCAATGCTACCGTTACAGGTGATACCGTCGAATATGAGATACAAGGGAGAATAATCTCTAAATCGGGTGCTGTGGTTAAAATGAAAGTTGAGATAGCCGATGTTATGCCGGCCATTGCTCAGCAGGGTGAAATGTCGAAACAATTCGAAACAGATCTTTTCGGAGGGAAGGTTTCTGGTTGGCTGGCAATTGGCGACATGAAGATAACCGCGTTAACTGCTGATATCATTACATTCAGCTTACTCAAGGAGCTCAGTGTGGTTACTGAGAATGGCGTCAAAAAAGAACATTTTATCGCAGGTAAGTTGGTGAAATTTGTTTGGAAAATTGTGGTATCGGCAGATGAAGCTGCCTATAAAAAAGGACAGGATGTGGTAGAAAAAGATATGGACAAGGCCCTTGATTACTACAGGCAAGCGGCAGTTATCAACCCCAACAACGATAAGGCCATCAATATGATCGGAATGGTGTTGGACCAAAAAGGTAAAAAAGATTCATCGCTCATTTATTTTAAAAGGGCTTACGATATAGACCCTAAAAACGAACAGTATTGTAAAAATGTATGCATCTCGGTTTATGCAACAGGACAAGTGGAAGAAGGGTATAATTATGCCAAAAAAGCAGTGGAGAATAACATGTATGATGCCGAGGCATGGTATCTCAGGGGACTGATGCTTTACCTTATAAAAAAAGACAGCGTCACTGATGATGATAAAAAGCTAATATTGTCTGATGTCGATAAGTCTGTGACTTTGGCTCCAGGCGAATCATTCTATTACAGCGAAAGGTCATTCTTACGAGGTCAGTTTGGCTATATGACAGGCGCATGCGATGATGCCAAAAAGGCAAAACAACTGGGAGCTGAAAACGGCGACGAACTGGTTAAGACCTATTGTAAGGAATAA
>CAZNRQ010000026.1:0-15781 GCA_964574845.1 uncultured Bacteroidales bacterium | reverse complement strand
CCACTTATATGGTGGATATAGGCGTTTTGAATTCATGGGTCATGTTATTCACAAAATCGTTCTTCATTTCAGATATCTTCTTTTGACGGAAAATGGTGAAAATGATAAACAAAAAACAAGTGATTACAATCAACAGAAATAATGCCGACAAGACCAGTACCCATAAAAACATTTTGCGCACTATGATATAGCGCTGATGCGGAAAGTAAACAGAAAGGACTAAGTTCTTATTGGGAGATATCTTATCCAGTGCCACTTTGTGCTCTGAGGTCCTCAATTCATCGCCACTATTGTTCGTATTGCAATAAACGATCTTGTCCTGGCTTGTATCTGTTATGGCATAAAAATAATCCTTTTCATGCTCATAGCAACTGAGTTCATTGTTTAGCAAGGAATCTATCATGGAATACATAAGGCCCGATGAATCAACTTCCTTTTTTATTAAATCCAATTCACTCGCAATGGTATCCGACTTCACAATAAGAATCGCCTTTTCTTTTTGAAAATCATACACCTGATTGACAATATTGACGAGTTTGGCCTCTATCATGTCATTAAATTGCTCCGTTCTGAGTTCCACAGTACGGCTAACCCATACATATTGGGTAATTACAATCCCAATCACTGAAAAGGTAGTAATAAGAGCGATTAATAACAGGATGTTCTTTTTCACAATACAAATATACAAAAATTAACAATTGCGGCTTCTAAATAAAAATTATTTCTTTTAATTATCGTAACTTTGTTGTAGAAAAAAAACACGTCAAAATTATGGAAAAACTTCATGTTCAATATACCAAAAACCTGCAAACCAAGCTTACACATGAGCGCTCAGGCAGCATCATTTATACCGAAGCACCGGTGGATAATGAGGGAAGCGGCTCCAGTTTCTCCCCAACCGACCTTTGTGCCAGTTCGCTGGGAGCATGTATACTTACCATTATAGGCATAGCCGCCAAAAAGCACCATTTCAGTATCGAAGGTGCCAGCGTTTCTATTGCCAAGATCATGGCCGACAATCCCCGTCGCATTGGAGAATTGGTTCTTAATTTCGATTTTTCCGGGTTGCAACTGGGTGAAAAGGAGCAACGGATTATTGAGCATGCCATTTCCAATTGTCCTGTTGCTCTCAGCTTGCATCCTGATATCGTAAGAACTAACCACGTTACATACTGATCTATGGAATTCTTACTAAAAGAAGGTCTTAAACATACCGAAGACAAAACAGTTCTGCCTGAAGATACAGCAGCCCGATATGGTTCAGGTCTTGTCGAAGTATTCGCCACACCGGCCATGATAGCCATGATGGAAAATACCGCATTAAAAACCGTTTTACATTATTTGCCGGAAGGCTATAATACTGTGGGCACCGAAGTGAGCATCAAACATCTGAAAGCAACTCCTGTAGGCATGAAAGTCAGGTGTGAAGCAGTTTTGGAAAAAGCAGAAGGAAAAAAATTATTGTTTTCAGTGACATGCTGGGATGAAGTTGCAAAAATAGGCGAAGGCACTCATATTCGCTATATCATCAATACCGAAGATTTCATGAAAAGATTATGAAATTAAGGCCTTAGTCTTCTATTTAAATAGAAATTACGGACAATTGCAGCCTTTCGAGAAGTTTATGTCTGTATCAGGCAAGAGTTTTTGAATCCGGCTTTGTTTATCATTGCTAATAACATCAACGCGCAGATCGAGAACTTTCAAATTGTTTTTTAGTTTTCCTATTTCGTCAGGAAGACCCGTTATCAGTGTTCCCCATATATCAAGATAGATAAGGTTCTGAAGCTCTCCTATTTCAGGGGGAATGGCCCTCATGTTGTTACGGTTCAGAATAAGGCTCTTTAGTTTGGTCAGCTGACCTATGGAAGGAGTTAGTAATAAGATCTTATTAGCCGAGATGTCCAAAAAGGTAAGGTTCTTTAAAAATGCAATTTGTGGAGGAAGTTCGTCTATCTTGTTACCCGAAACATTGAGTATGCTCAGTTTGTGCAGATCACAAATTTCCACGGGAAATACCGCTATCTTATTTTTCGACAGGCTCAATATCTGAAGGTTGGTCAAAGCACCAATAGACGCAGGTATTTCGGTGATGCCATTTTTCGACAGATCCAGTTCCTGAAGATTGGTAAACGTAAAAACTTCGGCAGGAATATGCTTCAGCCTTTTATTTTTGAGCTGTAACCTATAAACCAGCTGGGGAGACTTGACGGCTTCCTCCAGTGAAGTAAATACCTTTTGTTTGGCCAGGCTTATGGAATCATAATCCTGTGCGGATAAACTCTGGCAAAACACCTGAGAAAAAATGATCGTCAGAAAAAAGAACCATTTATTCATGAATATCTTTCAGGCTATTAAGAGAATTTTCTTTGTCAAGGGCTAATTGTTTTATTAATTCATCTACTCCGGCAAATTTGATCTCTGATCGTAAAAAGGAAATAAATTCAAGCCGGATTTCATTTCCATAAATATTCTCATCAAATTCGAAAATATTCACCTCCACACTCAAATCCATAATACCGAAGGTAGGATTGTGACCCACCGAACACATACCCTTGAAGCGTTTACCCTTTACGCCTACCATAACGGCATAAACTCCAACTGCAGGAAGTTGTTTGTAGGGGTCAAAAATGTTGACATTGGCTGTAGGATAACCTATGGTTGCCCCTACCTGCCGGCCACGGACTACAATACCTGTGAGTCCATAATTATAACCCAAAAAATTATTCGCCAGAGCGAGGTTCTTCTCTTCCAAAAGCTGCCTGATCCTGGTGGAACTAACCACCAACCCTTCATACCCTTTAGGTGAGACCTCGGTAACAGCATATCCATAATCAGCTCCCAGTGCTACCAGGGTGTCGTGATTGCCCGAACGTTTCTGACCAAAATGATGATTAAATCCCAAAACAATGTGACGGGCCCCCAGTTTTCCTACCAGAAAATCTTTAATATACTGCTCGTAGGGGGTGGCAGCAAATTCTTTTGTGAAATTGACAACGAAAACATTATCTACCCCCAGGCTTTCGAAGATGGAAATCTTTTCATCAAGGGAACACAGCAACTTCAGTTTATTCTCATCTTTTCCCAAAACAATTCGGGGATGAGGATCGAATGTAATAACAACAGATTGCAAACCCTGAACTTTAGCAATTTCAGTCATCTCTTTTATAATGGATTTGTGCCCCAAATGCACTCCGTCGAAAGTGCCTGTAGAAACCACTGAAATTAACCCCGATGGAATATCGCTTATTTCCTTAAAAACCCTCAAAATCTTACGTTCTGTGATAATTAGTGTGCAAAAGTAGAATATATTTTTTAACGGATTTCGGTTTTATTTTTAAAAATGAGTAATTTTGTGGCTGCCGACCCATAAGGTAAGGTTGGTTTTTTAATATCCTTTTTCTATAAATCAAGAAATAAAATAATGGCAGTTAAAAGCAAAGGAAAAGTTCATCAGATCATTGGAGCTGTTGTAGATGTTATATTCGAAAACGAAGAAGATCTTCCAAAGATTTATGATGCTCTGGTTGTTACCAAAGACAATAACGAAAAACTGGTTCTGGAAACCCAGCAAGATATAGGCGAAAACACCGTAAGATGCATTGCCATGGATTCAACAGATGGTTTGCGCAGGGGAATTGAAGTGATCAATACCGGTGCCCAGATATCAATGCCTGTAGGCGATCAGATACGCGGACGTTTGTTCAACGTAATTGGCGAAGCTATCGATGGTATTGGGCCTGTCACCAGCGACAGATCGTACAACATCCACCGCGAACCTCCCAAGTTTGAAAACCTTGCCACTTCAAAAGAAGTTCTTTATACAGGTATCAAAGTTATCGACCTTATTATCCCTTATGCCAAGGGCGGAAAGATCGGTCTGTTTGGCGGTGCCGGTGTGGGTAAGACCGTTATCATTATGGAGCTTATCAACAACATCGCTAAGAAATATGCCGGTATGTCGGTATTCAGCGGCGTAGGAGAGCGTACCCGTGAAGGTAATGACCTCCTCAGGGAAATGATTGAGTCAGGCTTAGTGAAATACGGCGATAAGTTTGTGGAAGATATGGAAAAAGGCGGTTGGGACCTATCTTTGGTAAACACCAACGACCTTCTTGATTCACAAACCACACTTGTGTTCGGACAGATGAACGCACCTCCCGGAGCCCGTGCCCGCGTTGCTTTATCAGCTTTAACACTGGCTGAATATTTCCGCGACGGTGACGAAAAGACCGGCGGACGCGATATCCTTTTGTTTATCGACAACATATTCCGTTTCACACAGGCAGGTTCCGAAGTTTCGGCTTTGTTGGGACGTATGCCTTCAGCTGTGGGTTATCAGCCTACACTGGCTACTGAAATGGGTATTCTGCAGGAACGCATCACCTCGACCAAACGAGGTTCTATCACTTCGGTTCAGGCTATTTATGTACCTGCTGATGACTTGACCGACCCTGCTCCTGCAACTACTTTCTCCCACCTGGATGCTACTACCGTATTAAGTCGTAAGATCGCTGAAATCGGTATCTATCCGGCTGTAGATCCTTTGGATTCAACTTCACGTATTCTTAACCCTGATATCGTGGGCGAAGAACATTACGATGTAGCACAACGTGTGAAGGCCATTCTGCAGCGTTACAACGAACTTCAGGATATCATCGCCATCCTCGGTATGGACGAACTTTCTGACGAAGATAAACTCACCGTGCAACGTGCACGCCGTGTACAACGTTTCCTGTCGCAGCCTTTCTTTGTGGCTACGGCTTTCACCGGACTGGAAGGTAAATTCGTGAATATCGAAGATACCATAAAAGGATTCCGTATGATCATGGACGGCGAAGTGGACGAGTATCCCGAAGCTGCTTTCCATAACGTAGGAACTATTGAAGAAGCCATTGAAAAAGGCAAGAAACTTATCAACGAAGCCTAAGCTTTATAAGTCATGCTGATAGAAATCATTTCACCCGAAGCCACTCTTTTTTCAGGAGAGGTAACAAGGGCAAAGTTTCCGGGAAAAGACGGATCGTTTGAGGTATTAAATAACCACGCCCCCATTGTTTCGGTATTGAAAAAAGGCAAGATCAAATTGGTGGATGCCAGCAATCAGACAACCTTTTTCGAGGTGAATGGTGGCGTTATCGAAATGCAGAAGAACAAGATTATTGTGTTGGCGGAATAAGTTCGAAGACCAAAGTTTAGTAGTTTGTTGTATTGTTCTGTTGCTAAATTGTTGATTGGCTATTAATGACCACCAATGACCATGAATGACAATAAATAACCTCACAAATTAAAAACAAACCCAATTATGTCAGACAGTATTTTAAATAAAATCGGTCCGGGCGTTGTCACTGGCGATGCCCTTCAATATGTTTTCGAAATTGCCAAAAAGAACCATTTTGCCCTTCCGGCAGTGAATGTGGTTGGCACCAATTCGGTTAACGGTGTGATGGAAGCCGCCAAGGCTGTCAACTCACCTGTTATCATTCAATTTTCTAATGGTGGCGGTTTGTTCTATGGTGGTAAGGCCCTGGACAATACCAACGAAAAAGCAGCTATAGCCGGTTCTATTTCCGGAGCCATGCATATTCACCAGATGGCCGAGTATTATGGAGTTCCTGTGATCATTCATACCGATCATGCTGCACGCAAACTGTTGCCATGGATTGACGGGTTGCTGGATGCAGGAGAAAAATATTTCAAACAATACGGCAAACCCTTGTTCAGTTCGCATATGCTCGACCTTTCGGAGGAGAGTCTGGAAGAAAACGTTGCCACCTGCAAGCGCTATCTGGAACGCATGAGCAAGATAGGTATGACCCTCGAAATTGAGCTCGGCGTCACCGGAGGAGAAGAAGACGGTGTTGACAATAGCGATATTGACAGCGCGCGCCTCTACACCCAACCCGAAGATGTGGCCTATGCTTACGAACAACTGATGCAGGTTAGCCCCCGTTTTACCATTGCCGCTTCCTTTGGCAATGTGCACGGAGTTTACAAACCCGGCAATGTGAAATTGGAACCCATCATCCTGAAAAATTCGCAGGAATACATTCAAAAGAAATTCAATACGCTGGCAAACCCTGTGAACTTTGTGTTCCATGGCGGAAGCGGTTCGGAACCAGAAAAGATCAAAGAAGCCATTTCGTATGGTGTAGTGAAAATGAATATAGATACCGATACCCAATGGGCCTATTGGGAAGGCGTGCTGAAATTCTATAAAAAGAACGAAGCTTACCTGCAGGGACAATTAGGCAACCCCGACGGAGCCGAAAAACCCAACAAGAAATTCTACGACCCCCGTGCCTGGCTGCGCGAAGGCGAAAAAACTTTGGTGGAAAGACTGAAAGTGGCTTTCAATGATTTGAATGCTTTGAACAGGAACTAGGGGTTTAGGCTTTAGGCTATTAGACTTTTATAAAAATGGGGAGGCGGCTTTTGGGCCGCCTTTTTTTTTGAAGATTTTATACCTTGCGTTAATAAATACTAGCGAGAAAGGATTAAGCCCAACGAATAAGTAAATAACAGATTATCATCGAAAGAACAATTCACAGTATAATATTGGTAAAATCATAGGTCAGTCCATAGGAATCATTTTCACCTTCAAGACCATTCCATACTGTTTTAAAATTCAAATATTTCTTTTGATTAGAAAGTCTTAGGAAAACAAACAGGTTAATAATTATCCAGCGAAAAAGCACACCTACAAATTGAAATATTACAGAACCATAAAACATAAAATGAATTTTCCAAAGTCAATTTCCTCATCTTTTCACTATTCGTTATTCTCCAACAAATCTACAAAATTATTAGTCACCTTCATTTTTTCTTAAAAAGGGTATAGCATATTTCTTAAAAATTTTCTATGTTTGCATGTCTGAAATACATAATGTTATGAAAGGATTCCCGAAAATAGTGGTGGCTCTGGATATTAAAAAAATGAATGCCCTAACCCTTTGCAGCAAAGCCCGGGGTGTGAAAACCACAGGTGACCCCGATGTGGTTAACCCTCCAAAAAGTGATGAAGACCTTCAACTTCAGGCCGGCAGAGTGGAAGACATTAAAAAACTGCGCGTAACCGACAAAAAGATGAGCCTCACACGTCAGGAAGAAGTTGAGGTTGATACTTTAAAAACATATTATGAACAAGTCGGACGATATGTTCAGAGGATCGCCAGAGAGGTAGCCATGGCCACCGGCAGTGTGGCTGCCGGTGAAGCCGTGGTGCTGCGCTGTGGTTTTAAACTAAAAAAGAAAAGGGTCTTGCCTCCGCGCACTTTCGAAGTGGTTGATTCGGACGTAGGCTGGACTCACCTGCGGGTGAAAGCTGCCGGTAAAAACGCCGCTTATGTGTGGCGTTTTGGTATTACCCACGAGAAAGGGGTTATTCCCGAAGTCTTTATGCCTGTGGTGGTGACTATGGTATGCGAACTGGTTGTTAGGCATCCTTTTTCAGGTAAAATTATAGCTTACCAGGTGGCATGCATCTTACCCAAAAAGCGCTCCTCAAAAACCAAAACTGCTAACAGCAATCTGGCTAAAAAAGCTGCGGGTGTGGCAGCTTACCTGGGTAATAAACCAGTGGTAGATTTCGGTATAGATGCCCTGCAATGGAGCGACTTAATTTATAGAGGATGCCGATAATGATTACTTATTAAGCTCTTCATTATAATAAAGCGTCACATACCCTGAAAAGTTGCTGCTGCGACTTCAATGGTTATGGAATCTATTTTCAGAATGAGGGTGACTCCTTTAATGATCTCAAAACAAGTCAGAATTGTAGATTCATTTCCCTTAATTATTTCAGAAATTATTAGAGCTATAGTGGTAATAAGTATCCTTGTTGGAACATTATCTTTAATGATTTCAGAAACTATTAAAGCTGAAGAGTAAACAAATATGCCTATTGTGACAAATCCTTTAATGATTTCGGAAACCATTAGAGTCATTACAACAACAAGTATCACCTAGTTGACATCTCCTTTAATAATTTCGGAAACAATTAGAGTTATTACGCCAACAAGTATCATTCTAGACACATTACTCTTAATGGTTTCGGAAATCATTAAAGAAGTGATGAAAACAATGAGACCAGGAAAACCGACCAGTTATAAGAACTAGGGATAATTGACCGTATTTAGCTTCATAAACTCAGGCACTGGAATGAACTTTCTTTGCTTGCCGCTGTAATAGATCAGGCAGGCCTTACCCTTGTAGTGCGGAGGTTTGGGGCCCTTGGTTTCTTCAACAATCTTAAGATCAGAATCGTTTTTATTGCTCCAGCTACTTAATGCTGTAATGCGATAAGTGGTAATACCTTTCCTCACATTTTTAAAAAGGTCCAAACGGTTCTGCCCTCCTTCCACAAAAAATTTATCTCCTATCCAAACAGTATCAATGTGAATGAAATTTACCGTATCGCTGCTTTCCAAATACATTATATAATTGGTGCCATAGCTGCAACAGACTCCACCAACCCAATGCTGTTCGGTACCTTTCAGAAATTTTATATTTTGTGCGTAAACACCCACAAAAAACAGCGAAATCGAAAAAAGAATCAATAACCTTTTCATGCCGATGATCATTTATCTTATAAAATTAAGGAAAAATTCAGTGCAAAAATGAATCCAAAGTATTTTTCGGAACAAAACCTGCTAGGGTGTAGTGGTTTGTTGCGCTTGAGGCACCAATCCATCCGTTTTGTAATTAATGCCATTGCCACTTCCGGTGTAAGGGTACATTTTAAAATAATAAGTGGTGTTCGAAGTCAGGTTGGTAAATAAAATCTGCTGTACTCCGTAAGAAACTAATTTGTTTTTGTGATTTTCAGTAACAGGAACTCCATCAACCGGAGCCATTATATTATTGAAACTGATCGAATCCATACGTATCAGATAGCCGTCGGGCATGTTAGCCCCGGTGGCATCCGACCACTCCAACAGAAGATTGTGGGCAGAAAAACTGGCTGCATGATTAGTGGGTTCGGGCAGTATGCCGTTATTGGGCACCCAAACAGCAGCCACATATTCCGGATGGTCCACGAAGGGATTGCGGTTATGCTGACCCGAATTATAATAAATGGCATTGTTACGGTTGATCTCCTTGGTGCTCACGGGATCGCTATTATTCCATAATATCAGCATATCGATAAACCACTGCTTATAATTATTCGTGGTAACATCGAAAATGTATTTGAATTCTGTGGTTGAATACGTGGTCGCCCAACTACTCATATCATCCATGTAGCGGGTGGCAGCATACAGATAGGCCCGGGCGAAATCACCTTTATATTCATTGATGGGTTCGAAAACCACTCCCGTATAGCCAGTAAAGGAACAAGGCCCCAATTTGCTGCCATTGGTGGAAGTAAAGGTTGCAACACCAACTTGTCCGATGGGATGAGCACTTTTATAGTTATTTACATACTGATCGGCTGGAAACAACTGGTGCAGATCAGTATACTGCGGATGGGTTTCATCATCAAAACCACCCCACCATGAATTGGGCAGGGTATGCTCCCGCGAATAGCAGTCCCCTTCCGAATTGGCTGTACCGCACTGATCAGTATAAATAGTATAGGTATAGGCAGGTGTACCCGAAGGTATATCAGAATACATATCCCAAATGGTGGTATTGTTGGGAACCGGCCTAACGTCGGTTACAGCATAAGCATTCCACACGCCCGGAGTGTAAGTTAGTTTTACATGGCCAGTCTTTATTATAGTTTTTAATGCCGATCGTAAATTATCTCCGGTGAGTCCGGCTGCCGCATCATAATATCCCGCAGGGATCTGAGCAATAACAAAACTTGAAAAAAGAAATAGTGCAAGAAACAGTAAGGCGAGTTTTTTCATAGGTAAAGTGTCGCATAGCGTATTAAATTGCGACCGTATATAATAGTAGGTGCAAAATTACGAAAAATCAACCGAAAGGTTAGTGTGACAAATGTCAGGAAGGTTTCGCGCAGACTACCGGGAAAAACAAGGGGCTAATTGTTCTCAATAATCTTCAATAATTCATCAAGTTTTGGACTGAGGATAATCTCTGTTCGGCGGTTTTTACTGCGGGCCTCAGGAGTATTGGCATTATCTACAGGCACATATTCGCTGCGACCGGCTGCTGTAATTCTCTCGGGATTGATACCGGAACTTCCCAGCAAGATGCGGACTACCGTGGTAGCACGTTTGGCACTGAGATCCCAATTGTCGAGCAATTGGTCGGTGCCTTTATATGGGACATTATCTGTATGTCCTTCCACCATAACATTTATATCAACGTTGGTTTCGAGCACTTTCGACAATTTTTTCAATGCATCTGTTCCTTTAGGGGTAACTTCATATTTGCCCGAAGCAAACAGCAGCGACTCATCCATGGAAACGTACACTTTTCCATTCTTCTGCTTTACGGTCAGTCCTTTGTTTTCGTAACCCATCAGGGCTTCGGAAACTTTATTCTTTAATGCCTTCACAACAGAATCTTTTTTGTCGAGAATAGATTGAAGTTCATCCAGACGCAATTGTTTTTCGTCGAGAGATGTTTGCAAATCGTTCAGTTTTTCGCGTTTGCTATCGAGTTCACTTTCCAGCTTTTTCAGCGCATCCTCTTTCTTTTGAAGATTCTCTTTGGTTTTTTCTAACTCAGCAATAAGCTTTTGGGTTTCAAATTTATTACCTTTCATCAGAGCCAGATTCTTGTCAAGCAGGGTATCATATGCCTGATTCAGATCCTGATACTTGTGCATGAGATCACGGTATTTTGCTCCAATAGCTGCAGAATCGGCTACAAGTACATCATTATGTTTTTTCAGATTGCTAAGTGTTGCCGTCTGCTCAGTAATGAGGGTGAAATATTCCAGATTCTTACCTTTCAGCGCAGTGTTCTCATCCGTACAGTTCTTGTGCATTGCCTGCAATTCATTGTATTTCTTCAACGAAACACAGGAATTTAAAAGCAGTAGGGCACAGCCAAACAATATAAGGGTTTTTGCGGTTTTCATGTTTTAGTATTTGTATTCAAAATTACCTCATAAAACTGCAAAGACACAAATAGTAACCTTAAGATACTAACAGTGTTTTGTTAAAAATCGATCTCCAGAACCGCCGGACAATGGTCGGAGTGTTTGGCTTCCGGCAAAATGAGGGCACGATGCATTTTGTTCTTAATAGAATCGCTCACCATAAGGTAATCTATGCGCCAGCCCAGGTTCTTTTCCCTGGCATTCGACCGATAACTCCACCAGGTATATTGATGTGGATCAGAGTTGAAATGCCTGAATGAATCAACAAAACCAGAATCAATGAATTTTGAAATCCACACTCTTTCCTCAGGAAGAAATCCCGAACTGGTGGCATTTCTGATAGGGTCATGAATATCAATATGCTTATGGCAAATATTGTAATCACCAGATATGATAAGGTTTGGCCTTATCTTTTTCAGTTCGTTGATGTAATTCAAAAAATCTTCAAGCCATACCATTTTAAATGCTTGACGCTCATCTCCACTTGAACCGGAAGGATGATAAACACTTATAACAGAAATATCTCCATAGTCTGCCCTTATCACACGTCCTTCGTCGTCATATTTTTTGTTGTTCATCCCGTAAACCACTAAATCGGGAACTTGTTTGGTGATAATTCCCACCCCACTATATCCTTTTTTCTGAGCCGAAAACCAATAACTATGGTATCCTGCCATTTCGAAATCCATCTGTGGTATCTGGTCGGGTTGTGCCTTCGACTCTTGTATGCAAATGATATCGGGATCAACCACTTTGATCCATTCGAGCAGGTTTTTACCCATAGCAGCACGGATACCATTTACGTTATAGCTGATTATCTTTTTCATCTAATATTATTTTATAGCTAAACTACTCATTTTATTCGTACCGGAAAAACTAAAAAATCATAAATTTGCATAGAATTATCCTAATCGACAATGGCATTTTTATTTAAGAAAAAACAAACTTCTTCCGATGACCTTGCCGATCAGGATTTGATACTACTTTATCGCGAAACCCGCGAAACCAAATTAATTGGTATACTTTTCGACCGTTACGCACATCTTGTGTATGGTATTGCCCTGAAATATTTCGACCGTGAAGACGACAGGAAAGAGGCCGTTATGCAGGTTTTCGAAAAACTTTATGAGGCACTGTTGCAATTTGAAATTGCCAACTTCAAAAGCTGGTTATACAGTGTGGCTAAGAACCAATGCCTGATGATCATCAAAAAAGAGAATACCGTTTCATTCAACGATCAGGTGCAATTGAAAAATTTTCAACAAGAATTTATGGAATTTGAGGAATCATTTTCTCTTAATCATGGTTCTGAAATTCAGTTGGAAGATAAACTGCATGATTTCATTAAAGAACTGAATGAAGAACAACGTATATGTGTGGATCTGTTTTATCTGCAGGATAAGTCGTACAAAGAAATTGCCGACACAACAAATTATTCCTTAAACCAGGTAAAAAGCTTCATACAGAATGGAAAAAGAAATTTAAAGATCATGCTCGAAACCATAAAATGAAAAGCATAGATAAACATACTCATTTATTCGACCCCTCAGGTTGTATCAACGAAAGCGCATTTTTCGGTTATCTGAATCATGAACTTACCTTATCGGAGATGCATAATGTCGAAGGTCATCTCTCAGAATGTCTTTTCTGCAGTGATGCCATGGAGGGTTATGAAAAACAAGCTGATAAAGCTAAAGTACAACAGGATTTTCAGTCAATAAAAAATGAGTTTCAATTAAAACACAACAATCATCAGGAATTTAAAAAAAAGGATAATAAAAGATATCTGGTGCTTGCTATGAGCCTTGCTGCGAGTTTCGTATTTATCATTTCGGGTTATTATTTATTTCAGATTATACCGACAAATTCCAAACAACAGGAAATAGCTCTCAACACACCTAGCAATAAAAACGATATTGTCGAATCTCAAATTCATACATTACCGAAAGAAGAATTGGGTCCCTCAGAAAAGTCGGGGAGTAAGGGTTTACATGATGACAGAAACAAAGACAAAGGTGATTTAACTTCGGTATCAGAATCGGAATCACAACAGAAATCAGATAAAATTACCAAATCTGAAAACGCATCAAAATATTTTGACAAAAGTGAAGGATGGCTGGAATCTGATGGTGATGGAATAACGACCACAAAAGCAAGCGGTAAAAGTGCGGAATACAAGCCAGTTTTAAATAGTGGGTCAACAATAGCTTTAGAGCAAAGCGGAGAAAATGGGATTGTTGTAACGGAAGATGCACAAATCAACGGAAAGATCTCCGATGTTTCTATCGCATTTGACCAAAAAGAGGAACTAAAAAAGAAGAGTGACAATATCGAAACCAAAACCTTGGTTGATGAGGTCTTATCTGAAAACAATATTCTTGATCAGGAAAAAGTAGTATCGGGTAAAAAGAACCGCAACGTAGTAAGTGAGGCTAACGAAAAACAGCCAATGGCCGCAACGGGAGGGGTCATGCGCACAGAATTGACGCCATCGCTCAATTTAGCCATGGCTTTGTTCAATGTTGGGAATTACGATCAGGCCCTGACTGAGTTCGAATATGTGGTAGAACATGAAAAGACCAACTATGCTGCCATGTATTATCTTGCGGTTTGCCACTATAATAAAGGAGACAAAGAAAATGCACTCATTCAATTAGAAAAACTCATAAAAAAGAAAAACAATCCTTTTTATGAGCTGGGAATGTGGCAAAAAGCACAGATAGTCGAAGAGTCAAACGACAAAAAGCAAGCAGCCGAGATTTATCGGGAGATCATTAAAAACAATGGTTCCATGAAGACTAAAGCTGCTCAGAAAGTGGATGAACTTGAAAAGTAAAATGGGGGTTGCTTGATTTAATTTCTGCAATTCATAAGAATTTCGTAAAAAAACACCTATAATACAGTCCAAATGCCTGGATTAATGTTAATGTTAAACTGGCATGTATTAAACACGTTTTTTGTACTTCAAATGAATTAAATCCTTAATTTTGCTGCGTAATGCAACCATTCGGGTAGGTTTCTTGTCAAGTTACTATGAAAGAAATTTCACTTGTCGACCCAATGTTTCTGTAAGAAATGCGTTATTATATAGTATCGAGTTAACCCAAGACCTATTATGAAAAGAATAATTTCAATAATTTCATTAATCTTCATCCTGATTTTTAGCACCGTAAATGCTCAAAATAATTTATGCAATTCGGCAAATCCATTCTGTACAGGGACAACCTATAATTTCCCTGCCGGAGTAAATGCCGGGACTGCAGAGACAGGTCCCAATTACGGCTGTTTGTATTCGGAACCCAATCCAGCTTGGTACTATATGCAGGTAGGAACGAGTGGTTCTATTGAAATTACGATGAACAGCACACCTGCACATGATATCGACTTTTGCTGTTGGGGGCCATTTCCAAATCAATCTTCTCCCTGTGTTGCAATGCTTACTGCCGGGTCCGGGCTTTCCTCTGATCCCAACCCTGGACCAAATGCCAGCTATCCTTCTTTAAATATGGTTGATTGTAGTTACAGTATAAATCCCACAGAATATTGTTATATTCCCAATGCTGTTTCCGGAACTTTTTACATTCTTTTGATTACAAACTACTCAAATGCTGCCTGTAATATTAATTTTAGCCAAACAGGAGGAACAGGAAATACAAATTGTGGTATTTTAGCTCCGCCCATTACAGGAGATACGGTATGTGTTGGTCAAACCATCAATTTGCATGTAAATAGTCCGACTTCAGGAGCCACATATTTTTGGACAGGTCCCAATGGCTTTAGTTCAAATCTAATGAATCCGACCATACCCAATGCCACCACTGCCATGTCAGGAACTTACTCTTTGATAATTCATATAGGCACTCAAATTAGTCCGGCAGTTACTTGTAATGTTATTGTTAATCCCAATCCTACCATTACCATTGGCCCGGCTAACCCTACAACATGTTCTGGATCACCAATTGCTCTGGTACCCGCTAGTACAAATCCGTTGACATGGTTTACCTGGAGCAACGGAACTCAAGGGACAGGCGGAATAACAGTCTCACCATCCACTCCCACATCATATTCAGTCAGTGGTACTGACCAAAACGGATGTTCCGGGTCAGCCTCTATTACAGTAAACATCAATCCAGATCTGGTTCTTGCGGTTACTCCTTCCAATCCTTCAATTTGTGTTGGCAACACAGTAGCCCTTACAGCAAGTGGGGCAGATACCTATGTTTGGAACCCCTCTGCAACGCTTTCTTCAGCCACTGGCACCACTGTTACTGCATCACCTACAGTTGTTACGACCTATTCTGTTGTAGGCACAGCAGCTAATGGTTGCACAGGAACTACATCAGTCACTGTTGGAATAAACCCGGATTTAATATTGGCCGTGAGCCCATCCAGCCCTTCTATTTGTATAGGAACTTCTGTTGATCTTACAGGTCTGGGGGCAGATACATTTGTTTGGTCGCCCACTACAACGCTTTCTTCAGGAACCGGGACAACTGTTTCAGCCTCACCTGCAGTGAATACAACCTATTCGGTTGTTGGGACGAGTGCTTCAACTGGATGTTCAGGAAGTACCACAGTAACTGTAACCGTAAATCCTGCACCTATTATAAGCATTACAGCAACGCCTGACCATGTTTGTCCTGGTGACAGCAGTTTGTTGGGAGTATCATTATTAGTTCCCAATTACACCTGGTCACCTGCTATGTCTCTGTCCAGTCCGAATGGACAGTACACCACTGCACGACCAATTTCAACCACCACCTACTC
>CAZNRQ010000025.1:0-15820 GCA_964574845.1 uncultured Bacteroidales bacterium | reverse complement strand
CCAGTTGCCTCAGGGGATTGTAAAAATTGCTCACGTACGAAATAAAACTAATCAGCAATCCTATGGTGAAATATCCTTTGATGATAAGATAAATCCCTACCGAAAGAACAATCAACTGTCCCATATTGGCAGCAAAGGTATAGACCGGCATCAGTGTATTGTTGGCAATGCCTGCCTTAACAGATTTACTGTAATTCTCCTGATTGGCCTCTTCGAAACGTTTGCGGAAATAATCGCGTCGGTCGAAAGCTATGATCACTTTGAAATTGGCCAGACTTTCCTGTATCTCGGCACTCAGCATACCCGTGCTTTTCATGCTTTCTGCATTGCGTTTCTTCACCCAGGGCGACACAAAACGGGTGAACAGCCATACAATCACAGCAGGCGATAAGGCTGCCAGCCCTATCACCGGGTTGATGCTCAAAAGAAAAACTCCAGCACCTATCATCGTAATGATGCTTCCGAGAAACTGCATCAGCGATTGCGAAAAGAACTGATTCACCTTATCGGTGTCGTTGTTGATGCGCGATATCAAATCGCCCACCTTGTTCTGATTGAAAAAGTCGACAGGTAATTCCTGTATCTTGTTGAACAGTTTATTGCGCAGGCTGTAAAGCATGCGTTGTCCAATGCCGCCCATAAGGCGCATCTGGCCATAATTCACAAAAAAAGCAATTACGTAAAGGGACAGTATGATTCCCGAAAAAACCAGCACCCCGTGATATTGTTTGGTCTGAACATAGGTGTCAATCGTATGTCCCACCAGGAAGGGACCCAGCAGATTTAAAGTAGCATTCACCAGTATGGCTCCGAAAGCAATGATAAAGTTGCGCCTCTCCTGACCTATAAGTCCGATCAGCTTCCTCAGTGAAGCAAAAGTGGAGGTTTTTTTCTCCGCCTTATCCGATGCCTGGTTCAGATCATAGTTCATAATGGCGGGTGCTTCGTTGCGAATTGTTAATCTGGTTGTATTCCGAAGATTTTTCCTTCAGTTGCTGATGGGTGCCGGTAGCAATGATCTCGCCTTCCATCAAAAGAATGATCTGTTCGAAATTTCGTATGGAGGACACTTTCTGGGTAACCGAAATCAGGGTCAGGTCAGGATAGTTCCTTTCGAGATTGCAAAGAATCTTATTTTCGGTCTTATTGTCCACACGTGAAATAAAATCGTCGAGCAATAATATCCTTGGGTTGATCGCCAAAGCCCTGGCCAGCATGATACGTTGTTTTTGTCCTCCTGATAAGGAAGTTCCTCTTTCCGAAACAATGGTCTCAAGTTTCTGGGGAAGAGATTCTATAAAGTCGCTCAGTTCTGCAGTTTCAATCGCCTTTTGCAGCGATTCCTCCGTCACACGGTCGTTGAAGGCAATGTTCTCACGCAGACTCATATTGAAGATGACACTTTCCTGGAACACAAATCCTATCTCGCGGTGAAACAGTTCGCGGGTATACTTTTCGATGGGAATACCATCGAACTCAATATTTCCTGAAGAAGGATGGATGAGGTTGGCGAGCAGATAAAGGAGTTGACTTTTACCTGCAGCCGTTGGGCCTATGATGCCTGTGCGGCTGCCAGCCTTCACGCTGAACGAAATGTTTTTAAGAATGGGCTTTTCACCAATCGAAAAGGAAACATTATCAAGCATTATATCCCCCTTGATATTACTGCTAATGGTTCCGGTATCCTCCGGTTCGGGAGATTCCAGTACATCATGCACACGGGCGTATGATGCTGATGCCGACGCAATCATGTTGCTCATAAACCCTATCATCAGCAGGGGAAAAATCAGCATCATCAGGTAGCTGTTGAAAGCAGCAAAATCACCCAGCGACATGCTGTCCGTAACTACAAAATGTCCCCCCAAAGACAAAATAACCACCACTGCAAGATTCGAAACAAACATGATGACAGGGATCAGCGTGGCGAATAGCCTCAAAATGGACAGACCCAGGTTGCGCGACACAATGTTGGCATCCATGAACTTCGAGCTTTCGGGTTGTTGTGAATTCAAAACGCGAATGAGTGCCGAACCAATGATACTTTCGTTGATGATGCGGTTAAGTGCGTCTATGTTCTCCCTGCTTTTTTTAAACAATACCCTGGCCCTGCGGAATATCAAAGAAAACGTAAAAGCAATGATGGGAATTACAGCAATAACGGCCAATGCCAGCCTCCAGTTAATGGTTATAAGCAGCACACAAACACCTATGATGACAAAGGCTGACGAAATAATGATAACAAAGGCCTGAGATACGAAATTCTTGATAGAATCCACATCTGAGGTTAGGTTAGTGAGTAGTTTGGAAGGGTTGGACCGTAATATATAGGTATAGCTCTGATGTGATATCTTTTCCGACAAACGGCTGCGGAAGTCTTTGGCCACACGCTCGGAAGCATAGGTTTGAATGATGTTTTGCAGGTAAGTGAAAATAAATATGGCTCCGGCAGCGATCAAAAACTCAATAACCAACGTTTCCATCACAAAATGCTTTGCGGTGAAGGCATCTATGGCATGTCCGATGATTTTCGGGATAAGAAGGTTGATGCTGCTTCCCAGCAATGCCATAACAATAAGACCTGCAACCGTTCGCGAATAGGGCTTCAGCACACGAAAGATGCTGGGCTTGCCCTGCTTGCCTTTTTGCGATGCGGTATCCGGCTTATTTCCGATAGTTCCTTTATTGTTTTGCATGATACGACTAAGCGCTACCGGGATTTTTTCGTAAAAGTTTTAAGCATTGAAATTAAGGGGTACATAAAATATAGCAGTACAAAGGTATGAATTGTATATGGAATTGCGAAGGCGGAATATATCAATGATTTTTTGGATGCGAACAAACATTGGTCATGTTTATATGAATGGACATTTTACAAGCCAGTCAAGTTAGCGGCTTATAATCACCAATTCTTACTAATGGTTATGTTTTAGTGGTTCTTAATGGATGTTATATAAAACATCATTGTGAATAGGAAAATGTTACTAAAAGAAAAAATATACAGGACAAAATGAAAAAAAATGACGACGAAATGACTTTAATTAAAAATTATTTATAATTTTGTCTTTAAATTGTAAGGAAGGGTTAAGAACAGGTTGATGTTAAAAAAATAATGCAACCTGATATTTTCTTTCCCTGTAACTTTGCAACTGACTTTTAATAACCAAGATATAATGAGAAAAATTACTTTTTTTTTCACGGTAATTCTTTGCTTTGCCCTATATGGCCTTAAAGCTCAGACTAAAATCGAAATGTCCGCTCAAAATAAAGCGGTTCATCCCACATTGATAGGTAGTGGTGTATTTCTGGGTGAAACACCTCCACTTCGCGATCTTCCCAGGCTATCACCAGCTGAGATAAAAAAGCTCGCAAGAAAAAAAGAACGTATGGAGGAGAAATTTGAACTTAATGAGAAACTATCTCAAAGATCTTATCCTTATTCGAGTTCAGCGCTGCCTAATGGTCCGGATGCTGTGTGGCAGAAATCTATGCCAAAAAGTGCAGCTAAAGGAGCTGCCCCCGTTCAGAATTTTGCAGGACAAACTTCACCTTATTATCCTCCTGATTGTAATGGAGCCGCAGGTCCGAATCATTTTATGCAGGCCATTAATACCACTTATGCAATCTATTCCAAAACGGGAACTCTTATGGCTGGTCCTACAGCCATGAATACATTATTTAGTGGGTTGCCTGGAGCTACTTATAACGATGGTGACCCTATTATATTGTATGATGATCAGGCTCAACGTTTCTTGGCTGTCGAATTTTCAATAAGCGGCACTAATGATTATATGCTTGTGGCCGTTTCAACTACAAGTGACCCTACAGGAACCTGGTACAAGTACTCTTTCGATGTGGCAGATACTCCTGACTATGAAAAGTTCGGTATTTGGCAGGATGGTTATTATATGGCTGACAATAACAGTTCCGGCAATGATATTTATGTGTTTCAGCGTTCAGTTATGCTTACAGGCGGTGCCAGCCCACAGATGATAGGATTTGATAATCCCAACAGACCCACTTCCATTGATGGATTTATGTGTGTACCTCCTGTTGATAACGATGGAGCATTTGCACCAGCGGGTTCTCCGGGGACGTTTATTGCTTTTAATGATGATGCTATTGCTGGCGGTTCAGACCAACTTTGGATATATGAATTAGCTGCCAACTGGGTTACTCCCGCTTCCTCCACCTTCGCAAGAGTGCAGCAAATAAATGTAACTGCATTCGATAGTAACTTTGGTACAGGATGGGATAATATTTCCCAATCAGGAACCACACAAAAAGTGGATGCTATTCCTCAAGTAATAATGAATGTGCCACAATATAGGAATTTTGGTACCTATCAAACCATTGTCTGTTGTCACTCTGTTGATGTGGATGGTACGGACCATGCCGGTGTGCGATGGTACGAATTGCATAGAGGAACCGAGACTTCCGGAGGTTGGACAGTTCGTCAGCAAGGGACATATGCTCCTGATGCCAATTCACGTTGGCTGGGATCCATTATGCTTAACGGAAGTGGGAAAATAGGTTTAGGATATTCTATTTCGAGTTCTTCAACGTTTCCCGGAATACGCTATACAGGACAGTCATCGGCTGCCTACAACAGTGCTTCTGGACTTATGGATGTTCCTGAACAAATTATTACTACCGGGGCTTATTCTCAATCGGGACAAAATCGTTGGGGTGATTATTCTCAAATGTCTGTTGATCCAAGCGATGATCAAACCTTTTGGTTTACCAGTGAGTACATTGGAAGCGGTGGTACTCGTAACACACAAATAGCTTCCTTTAAAATTGGCAATGCCCCTGTAGCAACCACACTGGCTGCAACATCCATAACCAGCGTCACTGCCACACTAAATGGAATCGTTAACCCTAACGGTCTGGCTACAACTTATTATTTTGAGTACGGAACTACAGCATCTTATGGTTCTCAAACCACGGTCACTTCTGCAGGTTCTGGCAGCGCAGATGTAGTTGTTAGTGCTCCATTATCAGCTCTTACCAACATCACTATCTACCATTTTAGGTTAGTTGCTGTCAATTCTGATGGAACGGTTAATGGCAATGATTTTACTTTCACTACAGGTGGTGTTTCATTGACAACATCTGCAGTTACCTCTATTACAACAGGTACTGCGTCTTCAGGTGGGGTTATCACTGCCGATGGTGGATTTGCAGTTACTGCGCGTGGTGTTTGCTGGTCGACTAATGCTAATCCCGCTATCACGGGTAATCATACTTCTGATGGTACAGGCACGGGAACTTTTACCAGTTCCCTTACCGGATTATTTGCCAATACCTTGTACCACGTCAGAGCATATGCCACAAATGCAAATGGAACTTTCTATGGAAATGATATTACTTTCACGACCTTATGTGGTAAGATTACTGCATTTCCCTGGAATGAAGGATTCGAAAACACCGGAAATATTCCTGCTTGTTGGTCACAGGAGCAAGTGGCAAGCTCAGGTATTAATTGGGTATTTATTACCGGAAGCGGCAATGGTCACCCTGCTGCGGCTCATGGTGGTACATATAATGCTTGTCTAAGTGACGCAAGTTCTGCAGATAATAAAACAAAATTGATCACTCCTTCTCTCGACATTTCAGCCGTAACCAATCCACAATTAAAATTTTGGCATACGCAACCGGTATGGACACCAGATCAAGATCAGTTGATTGTTTATTACAAAACGTCCACTGGTGGGGCCTGGACTGTCCTAGCTACTTATACAGCCAGTTTAACAGCCTGGACAATGGAAACGATTACACTCCCATCTGCCTCCAGTGATTATTACATTGCCTTTGAAGGTAATGCCAAATACGGGTATGGTGTTTGTGTTGATGATGTTAGTGTTAGTAGTGCTTGTACATTGCCATCTGCTGCAGGAACCATAACAGGAACTGCAACAGTTTGTCAGGGAGCAATCAGTGTGGGTTATACTGTGCCGACCATTTCCGGGGCAACGAGTTATAGTTGGACTTATTCGGGTACCGGAGCAACAATCACAGGAACAACCAATAGCGTTACAATAACCTTTACATCCAATGCCACTTCTGGAAACCTAGCCGTTTATGGCGTAAATACTTGTGGCAATGGAACGGTATCGGCCAATTACCCAATAACAGTTACACCTTTGCCAGTTGCCGCGGGAAGCATAAGTGGAACATCTTCCGTTTGTCAGGGAGCACCTTCCATAGGTTATTCAGTACCTGCAATCACTAATGCAACAAGTTATGTTTGGTCTTATACAGGTAC
This sequence comes from uncultured Bacteroidales bacterium, assembly GCA_964574845.1. Taxonomy (GTDB): domain Bacteria; phylum Bacteroidota; class Bacteroidia; order Bacteroidales; family CAIWKO01; genus CAIWKO01. Next base: position 9,555 of record CAZNRQ010000025.1, on the reverse strand, counting down.
AGGAGCGACGATTACCGGGGCCACAAATAGCATTACAATCACATTTGCTTCAAATGCAACTTCAGGAAATCTAAGCGTTTATGGTACAAATAGCTGTGGCAATGGAACTATCTCTGCCAATTTCCCGATTACCTTAAATAGCGCCCCCTTTGCTGCCGGCACCATTACTGGCTCTGCCTCGGTTTGCCAAGGCGCAATGTCTGTTGCTTATTATGTTCCGGTTATTTCAGGTGCAACCGGATATGTATGGGCCTATTCCGGAACTGGAGCGACCATAACTGGTACCACCAATAATGTTACTATTACTTTTTCAGCCAGTGCTACTTCAGGCAATCTTACGGTTTATGGGACTAATACTTGTGGCAATGGGACTATTTCTAATAGTATCCCAATAACAATAAATCCATTGCCTCTTGCTGCTGGTGCAATAACAGGGACTTCAAGTGTCTGTCAGGGGGCTACTTCAATAACCTATTCTGTGGGAAGTATAACCAATGCAACCAGCTATGTGTGGTCGTATACAGGTACCGGTGCCAGCATTACCGGAACGACAAATAGTGTAACTATTACCTTCGCATCAAATGCCACTTCGGGCAATCTGAGTGTATATGGTACCAATACTTGCGGAAACGGAACTGTTTCTGCCAATTATCCCATTACTGTTGCCCCAATGCCTGTTGCTGCTGGAACAATCACTGGAACCGCCTCGGTATGTCAGGGTGCAGCTTCGGTAAGTTATTCGGTCCCTGTTATAACTAATGCAACAAGTTATGTTTGGGCCTATTCTGGAACTGGAGCAACTATTAACGGCACAACCAATAGCATTACTATAACCTTTGCTTCGAATGCCACTTCCGGGAACCTGAATGTTTATGGAACAAATTCGTGTGGCAATGGAACCATTTCTACAAATTACCCTGTAACAGTGAATTCATTACCTGCATCAGTGATAGTAAGCGGTGGTGGGACACAGTGCGGGAGCGCCACACTGACTGCCACAAATAGTTCGGATGGAATCATATATTTTCAGGGTAATACCACTAACGGAACATCTATTTCTACTCCATCAACTTCACAGGTAGTATCTACAACCGGTACCTACTATTTCAGGTCTCAGTCCTCAGCAGGTTGTTGGGGACCTGAAGGAAGCACTGCTGTGACTATTAATCCCAGTCCCAACATTACATCCTTTACTGCTACTCCTTCAGTTATCTGCGCAGGAAGCACTGCCGACCTTTCAGCCACAGCCACAAGCAGTGGAGGTTCCTTTAATGCTTCAGCTTCTTCTGGATCTCTCAGTTTGGCAATTCCAAATGGTTCTAATACAGGAGTTACCAAAGCACTTTCTATTACAACAGGAGGAGGGAATATTGATGCCAATTCTAATGTACAGGTAACGGTATCAATAGCCATCAACAGGGATTCAGATATTGATATGTTCTTAGTTGGTCCAGGCAATTGCGGAACCTTATTATTAAGTACTGATAATGGTGGAAATGGCGCTAATTATACCAACACGATTTTATCAACCAGTGCATCCAATGTTATTGGTTCAACGGGTAATAATACTGCTCCTTTCACAGGAACTTATCGTCCTGAAGGAACATTGACAACAGCACCAATTCTTACTGGAGCCTTTTCCGGTTCATATTCATTACCAACAGCATCACTTACTGGCTGCCCCGTAAATGGCAGCTGGACTTTATTTGTTGCTGACGATCAGGCCGGGACTGCCGGGACATTGACTAAGTTTGATCTGACTATTACCGGAATTGCGGGAACAATAACCCATGCATTTAGTGGTAGCGGATCGATAGGAACTGTAAATTATAGTGGAGCAGGAAATCAGACAGGAACTGCCACAGTTTCCAATGCTCCCCTAGGAACGAACACCTATAATGTTATTACGACCGGACCCAATGGATGTACTTCCACCTCAACTACTACACTCACAGTTTACCAGCCTACCGTTGCAGCAGCTCAGATAAATGCATCAGCTATTGATGTTTGTGTGGGAACGAGCATTACTTTAACTCAGTCAGGCGGATCCTTAGGTACAGGAGCTTATTGGCAGTGGTATACTGATGCTGCTTATACAAATCCTGTTGGTGGTCAGATATCTGCTGCTGATGCCAGCCTTACCATTAGTCCAACAAGCTCAAACACCTATTATTTGAGGGGTGAAGGAGCTACGGCTCCCTGCAGTATTAATGTCGGTGATAATACTAAATCGGTTACGGTTACAGTTCATGAACAACCTTTTGCAGGAGGATTGACAAAAAATCCAGTTGGAGCAGTAATTTGCGAAGGACAACAGGTTTCTGTCACAGCTGCTGCTGGCACTGGAGGGGCCGGAACAGTAAATGATATTTTGGAATATAGGTATGATGGTGGAAACTGGTCAGCTTATACGTCAGGATTAGCTTTGAATACTACCGGACACATTTCTGTAGATATAAGAACATACAGAACTTCCACTGTAACCGGATGTAGCACTTCTTCAATAAATGAAGTGGGTTGGATAGTTAGTTCTCCTTCAAATCTTGGGGCATCCAATGTTACGACCGTTAGTGCTGATCTGAGTTGGACTGACGTAAACGGGTCTTCATGGAATATTGAGTATGGTCTTCAAGGTTACATCCAGGGCAGTGGCACAATTATTAATGGAATTACCACACAGTCATATAATCTGAGTGGATTAGCAATTGGTACTAATTATTCATTTTATGTTCAATCGGATTGTGGGGGGCCTAACAGCGAATGGAAGGGTCCATTTAATTTTATGACCAGTGATGGATTGACAAAAACCTTACAAGTAAAATTGTTTTTAGAGGGCTTATATGCTGGCAATGGTATAATGAATCAGTCGCTAGGTTTGTCAGGTCCTCAGTTTGGATCTGGTATTGCGGATAAGGTTTCGATTGAACTTCATTATGCCACTCCACCTTACAGCATTTTGTATACTTATAATAATGTTGATCTCAGTACAAACGGGATGATTGAAATCAGTTCGATCCCAGGTAATATAACGGGTTCATACTTTATTGTTGTAAAACATCGCAGTAGTATTGAAACATGGAGTGTTGCTCCTGTTGATTTCGGCTTGACTAATCCGGTTTTTTACAATTTTACTACTTCTGCTTCTAAAGCATACGGAAATAATGAAAAATTAATAATGAATCTGGTGTATGCAATTTGGGGAGGAGATGCTTCTCAGGATGGTACCGTTGATGCAACCGATATGGGAATCGTTGATAATGCTGTAACTGCCTTATTAAAGGGGTATTATCCAGAAGATGTTAATGGGGATGGAACTGTGGATGCCTCTGACATGTCATTAATCGATAATAATGCAACCAACTTAATTCGGGTTAAAAAACCGGAGTAACTAAGGAATACTAAATTCGCTAAACAAGAGATGTGCCAAAAAGGTACATCTCTTGTTGTTTACAAACTTTTAGATCATTAGTTAGCAGAATTTGCAACTATAGAATTCGTGTTCATTTTTTTAAGTATTGATATTTTAAAGAATAAAAAACCACTAAAAAACAATGTTAATTTTACCTCTTTAATTTTGGAATATTGTATCTTTGAAAAAAATTGTAATCAGATCAATTAAACAATATTGACACAGACTTGTTTTTATTTGATAATCAGAAGTTAAACCAAATTATTATAATTATTATGAAAAAGAAATTTACAATTGATTCTCGTATATTCGGGTTGAAATTTTTGACAGTCTTCATTTTCTCTATCCTGATTAGTTTTCAGGGATGGGGACAATCGCTTTTGGTTGAAGATTTTACGGGATTGACTGTTGGAGCTAATCTAGCAGGACAATCTACCTGGGCAAAATTTGGCAGCGGTCCAGACGCGACTATTGGCAATGCAACTCCACTTACATATACTAATTACAATGGGGGAGGTGCAGAATACGTTATCATGCCTTCTCCTTCCGCTACAACCAGTAAGGTGACAAAAGCATTAGGGTCTAGTCCAGCCCCAGGGACAAATACATTTTATTATTCATTTTTATTAAAACTTACCTCAACCTCAACTCCATCCGGTAATTATTTTCTTTCTTTAGGTGATCCAGGTACAGGAACAGTATACTTTGCCAGATTATTTGCACAAACTAATGGGGCGGGTTACAATATTGGGGTTTCAAAACTTTCCAATACTGCAACATATGGTACAACAGTGTTAAATTTAAATCAAACCTATCTTGTTGTTGTAAGATACGACTTTGTAGCAGGAGCAACCAATGACCCAGTTTATGTATGGGTTAATCCCGCACTTACTTCTGAGCCATCCACTTCCAGTGCTGAAGCCACAGTTTCATCGGGTACTGATCCCACACCAGCAACCGTCGGAAATTTTCACTGGCATAATCGAGGTGTCACAAATCCGGTGGGAGCTTTTGATGGCATAAGAGTCGCTTATGGTGCGAATAGTGCTGCGGCATGGACTAATTTATCAGCATATGCCAGTGGTTCGACTCCAAGTATTGTTGTAAATCCAGCTACATTGAACGGTTTTTCTTATGTTCAAGGTAGTGGACCTTCTTCTGAGTATTCTTTCTCGGTGTCGGGGTCTAGTCTTACTTCTAATATTTCCATTGCTCCACCAACCAATTATGAGATATCTACGGGAACAGGGGGTGCATTTTCTGCGACAAATCCTATCATACTTACGCAAAGTGGAGGGTCAGTTGTTTCAACAACAATTTATGTTCGATTGAAATCAGGACTAACTGCCAATAATTATAATGGTGAAGTCATTACTGCGACTTCTACTGGAGCAACCAATGGAACTATTACGTGCAACGGGACTGTATTATCGGCTCCAACTCCTGTGATTAGTGTTCTTCCTACTGCACTTTCAGGGTTTTCGACAGTTGTTGGTGTAGCATCCACCTCACAACCTTATACTATTGGCGGGGACTATCTGATTGATGATGTTACAGTCACAGCTCCAGCAAATTTTGAAGTTTCAACTGACGATATCAATTTTTCTCCAAGTATTATTCTACCCCAGTCGGGTGGAAATATTACAGGGGAGCCAGTAACAGTTCATGTTCGTATAGCAGCTTCTGCTGTTGCCGGTCCAGTCAGTGGGAATATCGTTCATTCGAGTTCTACTGCTGTATCTGTTAACCTTGCTCTTACAGGAACAGTTTTATATGCTGAACCATCAAATCAAGCTGCTAATTTTCAAGTTACAGCACCTAGCTATTCTTCTATTACGCTCACATGGGCCGACAATGATGGAGTACAGCCGGCTACAGGATTCCTTATCCTGGCTAATACTACCGGTGTTTTTACTCCACCCGTTGATGGTGTAGCACAAACCAACGATTATAACCTTTCCGATGGTAGTGGTGTGGCCAATGTATTGCATGGTGTTCAAACTTTTACCTGGACAGGACTTCTTAGTTCAACTCATTATTATTTTGAAATTTATGCTTATACCAATTCTGGTATCAATATCAATTACAAACTTGTTCCCGCTGCTCCTGCAGGTGATGTGACAACTCAGGTTTTTGTTCAGCCTTTGGCGGCATGGACATTTGATGCGACCCCGGTTGCACCCAATACCCCATCTTCACTGGCTGCCAATTTTGGTATTCAAGCTAATACTGCTATGCTATATGCTGATGGAACGAATGGTTCGTCGACATGGATAACTGCCACAACCGGTAATGAATTGACTGCTTTTTCAGGCACTACTCTTAACGATCCAAGAGAAGGAGCAAATGTTTTAGCTGGTTATACTTACAGTATGGTGGCCGGAACCGGAACATCTGCAAATGGAAAAAGTATGGTAATAAAATTCTCTATGACAAATTACAAGGATCCGATCCTTACTTTTGCGACTAGAGGAACTACAACCGGATTTAGCTCTCAGCTATGGGAATGGAGTACCGACAATATAACCTACACGCCTTTTGGAACCAATACTGCTGTGACTACTACAAATTTTTTAACAAAAACTCTTGATATGAGTGGCATTGATCAACTTGATAATGCCGCAACTGTTTATTTGCGCGTTACTTTTAGTGGGGCTACCAATGCAACTGGTAATAACAGGATTGATAATATTGTAATTCGTGGCACAGAAATTCCTACCACCAAAACAATTAATGCAAAAGTGTTTTTAGAGGGATTATACAATGTAAATACAGGCTTGATGAATCAAGCTCAGGATTATGCAGGCGGTTCATCTGTTCCTAAATTTGCTGCTGGCATTGCTGACCAGGTCACACTTGAATTACATAATGGGTCTTCCCCATATGATATTGCTTTCACCTATCCAAATGTGGATGTAAATGTGAATGGTACATTTTCGGTAAACACTATTCCAGGAACTATAACAGGGTCCTATTACATTGTTATAAAACATCGTAATAGTATTGATACCTGGAGTAATTTGCCGGTAGACTTTGGAGCGGCAAGTCCTATTTTATACGATTTTACAACGGCTGCATCACAGAGCTATGGCGATAACCTAAAATTAGTAGGATCGGTATATGCTATGTATAGTGGCAACGCAACACAGGATGTGGCAGTAGATGCATCTGATCTGGCAGCTGTTGATAATGCAGCAACAGGCCTTCTTAAAGGTTATTATCCTGAAGATGTTAATGGAGATGGGTTAGTTGATGCAACAGATATGGCCTTGGTTGACAACAATGTTACTGCAATTATTCAGGTTAAAAGACCTTAGAATTAACGCGTAGAAAAACACTTGTATTATTAGCGTAATTATTTATAAATTTGCAAAATAAAAATCAGATAATCATGAAAAATCAAAAAACTTTATCCTTTTGGATCATAGCGAGTTTCCTGATGCTGTTTAGCATTTCGACACGGGCGCAAAATCCAACTTATAATTGTAGAATTACTAATGCAACGCAAGTTACGTGCAATGAGTATGAGTTTGATGTTGTATTAGCTAGAACTGGTACTACCGTTCTTAAATTGGCTATGTTTCAATTCGGGATACTGATTGATCCGGCTATAATTCCTACGGGTGGTGTGATCAATGTTGCCCCGGTACCGGGAAGTTCAAATGCAATAACAAATACAGCTCAACGTCCCGGACCTGAGAAATTTTCTTTTGATCCTGTTACACATTGTATTATTGTTACAGCGGTTTCGCCTCCGGGGTCTGCAGCTGCTTCTACTATTGCGACTGGTGCAGGAACAAAACTGTTTAGATTGAGGGTGGGTTGTTCGCTGCCTTTTAATGCAGGCACTAATCCTAATCATACCTGGAGTTTTGATTTTACCACAGGTTTTCAGTCAAAAGTGTTTGCTTATGTAGGTGTTATTAATACTGACATTTCGGTTCAGGCATCACACACTTTGTTGGGCACTTACAATCCTGTATTTACCGGTAGTTTTGCTGATCCTTTAGCGCAGACAGTGACTTCGGATATGACTGACGTTTGCCAGCTTCCGGGAGTTGGAGCTACGATATCTCTTGCCAGTTCACAGAATGGGTACACTTATTACATGTATGTTAATGGTACTCAGATTACTGGAGCATCAGGAATTGCTTTTGGAACCGGTTCAACAATTTCTTTCGGACATTTGGTCGCAAGTGGAGTAGTTACAGTTAAGAGCGTTTCTTGCACAGGTCAAATTGACATGTTAAATTCTGTTACGATTACACCTGTAGCGCCTTTAAATTCGGCAGTAACTATATTGGCAAATCCCGGGATTATAGTGACTCCCGGCACTTCTGTTACCTATACAGCCACTCCGACTAACGGTGGCACCACTCCTTCTTATCAGTGGTATGTGAATGGCTCGCCCGATGTTGTAAATGGGTTGACTGAGACCTACATTTACACTCCAGCAGATGGCGATCAGATTTATTGCGAAATGACTTCTTCAGAAACCTGTGTTACACCGGCGACAGCAACATCATCAACAATTACTATGGTGGTTGCATACCCGCCCACTGCTTACGCAGTAACAGGTACTACCTCATATTGTCAGGGTAGTGGAGGTGTGCCCGTAGGACTTGCCAACTCTGAATTGGGTGTAACATATACTCTCTATAAAAATACTGTTGCACAAGTTCCGACAGTGGCCGGTACCGGTTCTGCCATTAGTTTCGGGAACCAGCTTTTTGGCACATATACCGTTAGCGGGACGAATCCCGGAGGAACAACAGTTATGACAGGTACTATTATAATTACGGAAACTCCTACAGCTGCTGTTAGTGTTTCATTAGGCGTTGACCAAAACAACCTTTGTTCGGCTGTTCCGGTTACTTTTACAGCCACTCCGACCAATGGTGGAAATGCAACATATCAGTGGTATTTAGGGACTAACCCAGTGGGAACCAATTCGCCAACTTACACTTATACTCCTGCAAACGGAGATCAGGTGCATGTGGTTTTAACATCTGATGTTGCATGTGCTACCGGAAACCCTGCTACTTCAAGCAATATTACTATTGTGATTTTACCAACGCTGGCTGCCAGTGTAAGTGTGGGTGCCAGTTCGAATAATGTTTGTGCAGGCACTACCGTTAATTTTACAGCTACACCCACAAACGGTGGAACTCCGACCTATCAATGGTATTTAGGAACAACACCCGTAGGTACAAATTCGGCTACTTACTCTTATGTTCCTACCAATGGAGATCAAGTCCATGTGGTTATGACATCAACTTATCAGTGCGTTACAGGGAATCCAGCTACCTCAACTAATGTTAATATGGTAGTTAATCCAATATTGCCAGTTAGTGTAATTGCCGGTCCCAATCAGAATAATATTTGTGCCGGAACTTCGGTTACTTTTACAGCTACTCCAACCAATGGCGGAACACCTACCTATCAGTGGTATTTGAATGGTTTTCCCATTGGAACCAATTCGCCAACCTATACCTATGTTCCTTCGAACAATGATCAGGTTTCGGTTGTTATGACCTCATCAAATGCGTGCGTTTCTGGAAACCCTGCCACATCTGGTAGTACAGCTATGGTAGTTAATCCATGTACCGGAATAGAAAGCAATTTGATGGACGTTACCTCTTTGTATGTTTATCCTAACCCAAGCAGCGACAGACTTTATGTTAACTTCAATCAGTTGAAGGAAACTCCTAATTCAATGAAATTGTTCAATTCATTGGGACAGGTTTGTTTCGAATCGAATATGCCTTTGCAGACAAACCAGAATGGTATTGATGTAAGTCATCTGGGTACCGGATCTTATACTTTACAGATAGTGTTTGAAAACGAAACCGTGAACAAACAGGTGGTTATTAAGAAATAATCTGAAGGGTTTATTAAATGAAAGACCGGCCATTTGCGCCGGTCTTTTTTTTTATTTTTACGGGCGATTCGTGAATCGCTGCTGCAGAGCGGATTTGCAAAAGATGATTCTTAGCACGCCTCGAGGATCGGGAAATTTCATTCCCTGACAAAAAAAAAGACTTATTGTGCCAATTACACTTCTATTTGTAACAATGAAAGTTCTTATGGGTCGAATAAGAAGCTTGCTTAATACAATCAAAATACTAACTGTACTAATGAAGGTC
>CAZNRQ010000024.1:3653-17568 GCA_964574845.1 uncultured Bacteroidales bacterium | reverse complement strand
TGTTAATTCCACCAACAACAGAATCCAATAATACCGGTTCGAATTTGTGTAAAGCATCCTTGGCAAGAAATTCGATCGGGATGCCATGCTCTTTCATGACTTTTCCTTCTTCCTGCCCAAGTTCGAATTCATGTTGGTCTTTATAGAGAAAAAGCACACCTTTTTGTTGGTAGGCGCACTCAAACTTTTCCTGACCGATTAATTCAGAAAAGTTATTTGAACTTAATTGACCAATGGCATTCATGGGGGGGATTGCGCGTTGCACATTTTCAACATTGCAGGAGGCGGCAAACTTTAATAACCATAGAATATAAGTAGGGTCCAGGCTGATCTTCATCCCAAATGGACTGTTCTTTGCATCAAGCATCCACTTTAGGGCGGTGCCGACAATGCCAGGTGCAGCAAGAGGGATAATGTGACTCGGCACAATCTGACCGGCGTTCCCTGAAGAACTACCCATTCCAATTAATTTTTGTTCAACCAGTGTTACCTTTCGACCCGCCTTCAGTAAATAATAGGCACAATGCAATCCAACTGATCCCCCGCCAATGATAAAAATGTCTTTTTTAATAAAAACAATTTTGCTCATTTTGAAAAAAGGCGTATCTTGTCGCGGTTTTAAAAGGGGAAAAAACTAAAAAAAATATCAATTTAGAAGTTAATAATCAATTATATAAGAAAATGAAAAACAAAAAATTACTTTTTAGTATTATTGGATTTAGCCTTGTTGTTGCCTTTATTTTATCATCGGTAATAGGAAAAAATGCAGAAAGAAAGTATAATCCAAGGAAATCGCAGTATTACCAGGAAATTGATGGAGCTGTAAAATGGCTTGCATCGATAAGAAACAATCAGGTGACCGGAGAATTGAATCCGATTGACATTATGAATGCACGGAAAGAAATCTCCCAACTTATCAACAGTAAAACGATTGGAATGCAATGGGTTGAATTGGGTCCCAATAATGTTGGTGGAAGAACACGTGCTATATTGGTAGACAGACTAAATAGCAATCTGATCTATGCAGGTGGAGTTAGTGGTGGCCTATTCAGGTCAACAACTGGTGGTACGTCATGGGAACCACTACCAGGACTTCCTGATATGAATATAGCTTGTATTGCCCAAAACACTCAAAACGGAAACTTATATGTAGGTACAGGCGAATCATTTGCTAATGTTAATGGTATTGATGGTACTCCTGGATTTCTAGGTTCTGGTCTATACGAATCAACTGATGGTGGTATCACTTGGAGTATTTTTCACAATGCAAAGCCTACAGGTACTAACCAAACAACCTTAGAATGGGCATTCGTCAATCGCATTGCTGTGGATCCTTCTAATGGAAGAGTTTACGCTGCTACAAATAAAGGGTTAAGATATTGGGATGATGCCACCAGCACTTGGATTAATCCTATATACATGTCGAACGGTACAACTTTAAATGTGGCAAATTCAAATTGTGTTGTAGTTGGTTCCGATAGAACTGTAGCCGTTGCAATAGGGAATAGAATTTATGTTTCTCCTGGTGTTACAGGAAATGGCGAGCCACATTCTTTTGTTGATAACACACCTATTTCGGGTGGAAGAACTGAATTAGCGATTTCACCTTCAAATCCAGACTATATTTATGCCTGTATTGCAAAATCAACAGGTGCATTACAAGGCGTTTATCGTTCAACAGATAAAGGAGTCAATTGGACAGTTATTGGTCCGGGGGGATCTACTGCATTTCAACTCTTTGGACCAAACGGTCAGGGGACTTATGATAATTGTATAGCTGTTGATCCTGCTAACCCTGACAGAATTTTTGTAGGTGGTTTGGTTATATGGGAATGGCATTTGGGTAGCAGTTTCGCCCAAGTTACTGTAGGTTCAGAGTTGATAGATTCGCATGTTGACATGCACGCTATTGTTTTTGATCTCAACCATCCTAACACATTTTATTTAGGCTCTGATGGTGGCGTTGCAAAAACTTCCAACAGTGGTCAGACATTTATGGCTATTAATAAAAATTACAATGTCACCCAATTCTATGCAGTTGCGATTAATGGCTCAACAGGAGTTATGGGTGGTACTCAGGACAATAGTAATCCATATGTAAGCGGAACAGGTTTAGACCCTAAAAAAGGTAAAGTACTTTTCGGTGGAGATGGTGGTTGGTCAGCTTTCTCATTAATCAATACAGATGCATTTTTTGGCACTATGCAATATGCTGGTTTCTGGAGATCACCTGACAAGGGTGTTACCTATCAATCAGCTACTGATGGAAATTTTGTAAGCGGAACTATGAAAGGAACTGCTACTCCTGGCACAACTGCTACTTATGCACCATTTGTTACCCCATTGGTATTATGGGAGAGTTTCAACGATCTTCATAGTCCTCTTGGAACTTGGTTTGTTGACGATTCTTTAGCTCATAATGTTGGTGATGTAATTACTGTCCATAGCCAGAACAATCGTTATCCTTTCCAACATGTAATTACTGCTGCTGAAGGAAATCTAGGTATTGGTGATTCATTATTGGTACAGGATATTATTACTTCTAAATTCTTTGTGGGATTGAACAATGGAATATGGATGACATTTGGTCCGCTGCAGTTTCAAGGGACTCCCCAATGGTTTCAAATCGCTAACATTACAGATCCTCACACTATAACCATATCAAAAGATGGGAATTACATGTTTGTGGGAACAACCGGCGGTGCATTATATAGAATTTCGAATATTTTGGCAATTTCTGATTCTTTAAGTGCTTGGTATAATAGCCCATTTAGTGTTGTTGAAACTGCTCAAATCGGTTCATTTAGTCAAGCTGTTACAAGCGTAGCAATTGACCCTAATAATAATGATAGGATATTGGTAACATTTGGAAATTACGGAAACACATCTTATGTTTCATATTGTGCTAATGCATTGGATCAAGCACCCACATTCACATCTAAACAAGGAACTACTACTGGTTCAAAATTACCAGCTATGCCTGTGTATAGTGCCATTTTTGAAATGGGCCATCCGAATATGGTTATACTGGGAACTGAATATGGTGTTTATGCAACTGAAGATATAACAAAAACCGCAGCACAAATTGTCTGGACAGAAGAAAATTCAGGCATGGCACGAGTACCTGTTTTTATGATTCGTCAGCAGATTTATAATTATCCTGGCGTTACTAATTATGGCGGTATTTATATTGGTACTCATGGCAAAGGTTTTTATTGGAACAATCAATATTTGGGTGTAAATGACAACCAATCAGATAAAGCAACAAATGATAGTAAATTGTTAATCTATCCTAATCCTGTTAATGATATTGTAAACATTGGTTATGCACTGACTCAAAAATCAAGTGTTACTATTAAGATATACGATTTGAATGGCAAGGTTGTTAAAATGGTTAACAAATTAAACATGCTAAATGGATATCATACTGAAGCAATAAACTGCACTGATTTAAGCAAAGGAACTTACATAGTGCAACTCCTCGAAGGAAATAACAGTTTAACTTCGAAGATCATTGTAACGAAATAATTTTATTACTAGACCCTGCATTAGCGTGCAGGGTCTTTTTTTTCTTTGATAAACGAATTATAAATTAAAAACCATGAAAAAAGTTTTATTCACAACTATTTTTATTTTTCTAGCTTGCATTGGATTTTCGGTAAATACCATGTTTGCCCCTACACTTGTGGCACCCCTCAACAATGCTGTAAATCAAATGCCAAATGCATTCCTTAATTGGTCAGCTGTTCCAGGCGCATTTAATTATAAGATTCAAATTAGCCCAGATAGCCTATTTGTGACACCCACTAAATACACGACTAATCTGACTGCTATTAATTCAATAAACCTTTTGTTCAATACAAAATATTTCTGGAGAGTTAAAGCAATTGGTACTAACGATTCATCAGCTTGGTCTGCCTATTATGTATTCTACACAATCAATACTGTTACAATAGTTAAACCAGGGAATGGCTCTCTTAATCGGCCTGTTAGCGCTTATTTCAAATGGAATGCAATTGCCGGTATCGCTAATTACGAATATCAGATGGATACTTCTTTAACTTTTTCGAGTCCTTTATTTGTTAGCAGTATAATTGCAGCGAATAAAATCGAAGCATATTCTAAGCAACTTGCCTTCAACCAACATTATTATTTAAGGATGAGAGCAAAACATGCTGGAGATACCAGTTCTTGGTCAGCATTAACTGATTTTTGGACATTGAATAATATATCTACCAATATCCCTGTTAATAATGATACAACCAAATATACACCCATTACTAAACTTGAATGGCAATGGGTAGGTTCGAAGTTCTATGAATATTCAATCTCGACTGACTCTTTGTTTACTACATCAATGTCTTATACCTTTGACACTACAAAGGTCATCAAACTTACAAATGACACTATTATTAGAGTGAACACAGATACCTTATTATTTGGACAAAAATATTTTTGGAAAGTTCGTGCTAAAAACTCTTTAGACACTTCTAATTGGAGCACTGTTTCTGCATTTAATACTCTTAATAAAGTAAAACTGATTTCTCCTGCAAATGGAGCAACAAATGTTTCTGTATTACCAACACTAGAATGGGATTCTATCAGCAATATAGGTTATTATATTCTGGAGTACGATAATAATTCAGCATTTACAAGTCCTGTATCTGTAGTTCTGCCAAATACAAGCAATTTACACACCATTTCAGGCCTGTTATCCTACGGTACATTTTATTATTGGAGAGTAAAGACCCTCACATTATTAGATACTTCTTCATGGTCAAATACATTCATGTTCAAGACCATATCAGGTGTTGGCATTGAAAACAATAATTCTAACATTTATACAGTTTCTATTTATCCTAATCCTTCCTTAACCGGCAAGATCAATATTCAGATAGAATCATCGAACTATGAGGATGTTTCAATCTCTTTATTAAACATGGTAGGTCAGGAAGTGTACAACCAAACTCTTGGAGTAAAATCCGGAGAAAACATTTTTAATTTAGATCTTAGTACTAAGGAGAATGGTATTTATTTCTTAAAGCTACAAAATGGTGACAATACATTGACAAGGAAAATTATTCTGAATAAATAAGAATTTTCCTTTACCTTTGAAAAGCAGTTACATAAAGTAACTGCTTTTTTTATGAACCTCATTCTACGAATATTTGTAATCTGCTTTGTAATTGTCTTATCTGAAATCTATTTCTATCGCTTACTCAAAGTCGTATTCTTTTCAGATAAAAAAAAGATTCGCAGACTAAAAATATTTTGCACTATTTTTCCAATCGCCTATTTAACTTTCCTTGCAGGAATTTATCTTGTGGTCGGATACCCACAGGATAATTTTATAAAGTATCGCCAACTATTCCTGGTTCTTGATACTTTTATTCTCATATATCTTCCCAAATCGTTTGCCGGTTTGGTTTTGATCATTTACGATTTCTTTAGTATTATTTTTAAGGCTATATCCAAACTCTTCGGACGAAAAGGTAGATGGAAAGGATCAATAGCAATTTATAAAATTGCAGTAGTTGTTTATCTTCTTGCTCTTGCCTGGGCTATTTATGGGTTCGTTTATGAAAAAACCAATTTCAAAGTTCAAAGGATAGATATCACTTTCGATGACTTACCCGAATCCTTTGATGGATTTACTATGGTCCAAATTTCCGATTTGCATTTGGGGAGCTATACTGATAATAGAACCTTTGGAAAGGCCGTCGAAATTATAAAAGGTTTGAAACCGGATGCCCTTTTTATGACAGGCGATATTATCAATGTAAGTTATAAAGAATTAGAACCCTACATATCAAATTTTAGAACGATAAATCCACCTTTAGGAAAATTCAGTAGTCTTGGAAATCATGATATAGGGGATTACTTTACACTTAAATTCC
This sequence comes from uncultured Bacteroidales bacterium, assembly GCA_964574845.1. Classification (GTDB taxonomy): domain Bacteria; phylum Bacteroidota; class Bacteroidia; order Bacteroidales; family CAIWKO01; genus CAIWKO01. The sequence goes on along the minus strand of CAZNRQ010000024.1, from coordinate 11,671 downwards.
CTGATAACCAGGAATGGCTTACACTGAAACTTATTGAAACCGAAAAACAGGCAGGATTCAGGGTTCTCATTGATACGACCTACTATTTACATAAGGGTAAAGACTCTATCGCCATTATAGGTGTGAATAATTGCGGGACATACCCTTTCAAGCAATCGGGAGATTTGAAAAAGGCAATGTATAAGACAAATAACAAAGATTTCAAGATACTGCTTAGCCATGATCCGGATCATTGGCAAAAGGAAGTAACTCAAAAAACTAATATTGATCTGACATTATCGGGACATACTCATGCTATGCAACTGGGGTTAATCTGGGGAAAACTAAAACTTAGCCCCAGCGCGTTAAAATATAAAAACTGGGATGGATTATATAAGCAAGGGCTACAATATCTTTATGTAAATCCCGGATTGGGTTTCAGTGGATTCTCCGGAAGAATAGGGATCAGACCGGAAATCACTTTGATCACCCTACATTGTTCAAAATAAGGAAACGCAACTTCAGTTTCGATTTAAATATTCACTAATTTTACAGAATAAATCACTTCCATAATGACTGTAATCATAATTTTAACTGTAGCTGTTTCATTGCTTGCCGGAATATTAATAACCTGGCTGTTGCTCTATAAAAAAATTTCCGAGGCTAACCAAATCGTAAAAGAAAATGAAACCATATTGATAAAGAAAGATGCAGAAATCGACGGCATCTCTAAGAGGCTGGAAGATATTTCAGCTAATCTGAATCAAATAATCAATTCAGTAAAACAGGAATTAGTTGCAGAAAGAGAAAAAAACAATAATCTGACAAGTAAACTCGCCAAAGCCGAAGAGCAAAATTTGTCACTTTCGGAAAAACTGGAAAATCAAAAAAAGGAAATTGAAGATATCCAAAAGAAATTTAGCGAAACGTTTGAGAACCTTGCCAATAAAATACTGAAAAAGAACACTATTGAATTTACAGAGAACAATCAAAAGAAAATAAGTGAGATATTGAATCCTCTGAAAGAAAAGATTCTGAGTTTTGAAAAGCAAGTAAACGATACCTATGAAAAAGGTCTTAAAGATCAAACCGACCTGAAAGCAGAATTGAAAAAACTCTATGACCTGAACAACCACATCAGCGAAGAAGCCCATAACCTTACCCGAGCATTGAAAGGTGATGTAAAAAAACAGGGCAATTGGGGCGAAATTGTTTTGGAAAGAATACTGGAACGCTCGGGATTGTCGAAAGGACAGGAATATGAAACTCAATTCAGTGCCAGAAACGAAAACGGAGAGATGATCAGGCCGGATGTTATCATCAAACTGCCCGACAATAAGCACATCATCATTGATTCTAAAGTGTCTTTGATCGCTTATGAGCAATATGTGAATGCCGAAAGTGCCGAGGATAAAGAAAGGTATGCCCGATTGCACGTAGAATCGATAAAAAGCCATGTGAAAGGCTTAAGTGATAAAAGCTATGCACATGCAGACTCCATTAATTCGCCCGATTTTGTACTGATGTTTTTGCCTATCGAATCATCATTCAGCATGGCAGTGCAACAGGATATAGAATTGTTCAATTTCGCCTGGGATCGCAGGGTGGTTATTGTGAGCCCCTCTACCCTACTGGCCACATTAAAGACTATTGAGTCGATCTGGAAACGCGAAAAGCAAACACAAAATGCCATTGAGATAGCCAGCGAAGGTGGAAAGCTTTATGATAAGTTTGTTGGGTTGGTGGAAGACCTGAAAAGGCTGGGATCGCAGCTTGACACGGTACAACGAACTTATCAGGAAGCTAATAAAAAACTGTATACGGGAAGTGGCAACCTGATGGGTAAGGTTCAGAATTTGCAAAAGTTGGGTGCCAAGAACACCAAAACCTTGCCTGAAACTCTTTTTTCCGAAGATGAAAACATTTTGTAATATGAGGTCAGGGAAACTTCATCAAACTCATCTCATTTTTTCCATATTCCTGTTAATTATTTCGGGATGTTACAATCCATCGAAGATTAGTTTTTTCAACATTTCATCTTCCTATGATGATCAGGCAAAAAATTTTAATTTTTCCTTCTGTGCTTACAATTTTTCAGTGAATCAGACCAAGGTATTTTATAAATTCAATACTGCCGGATTGCTTTTTATGAAGCATAAAACGAAAGAATACTATTTTTCGAAATACCAAATCAGCTATGAACTTTACGACCTGAACGAACCGAAAATCTTACTCGATTCGGCTACCTTTCGCTATACTGATTCAACCGATTTCAATTCACCAAGAGAAATAACAGATAGCTTTTTAGTAAATACAAGCAAATCGGCTAACCTTGTTTTGGCATATCAGTTCACTGATCTGAATAAGAAATATGAGGTCAAAGGTTTTCTGGATATTGATCGCAGCAATCTTTACAATCGCAACAATTTTATGTTGACAGACGTCAACCATCTGCCATTGGTTGAGAACTATGTAAATAAAGGTCAGGAATTGTCGTTGTTCTGCAATGATGAACAAAAGGAAAAGCTTTATGTAAGTTATTATAAGAAGGATTTTCCATTGGCTGAACCTCCGTATTCAATGAATGTGAGCAATAACAGCTCGATAACCCGCGATAGTCTTTTCGTACTAACATTGAAAGGTGGTTCGGCTAGCAATATCATTCTGAATGATCCCGGGATCTACTTCTTTCAGACGGACACCAATCAAACGGAAGGATTTTCAGTTTTCAGATTTTATAATAACTTTCCTTTGGTGACCACTCCTCAACAAATGCTGAAACCCTTGCGCTACATCACAGGCAAGCAGGAATTTGCTGACCTTACAAATTCAAAAAATATCAAATCAGCTATTGATAATTTCTGGATCAAAAACACTGGCGACAAAAACAGGGCTCAGGAATTGATACGACTTTTTTATAACCGTGTTCAGGATGCCAATGCCTACTTCACTTCCTATAAAGAAGGCTGGAAAACCGACAGGGGTATGATGTATCTTGTTTTGGGTCCGCCCGTAAGCGTTTACAGATCGGCAAATAACGAAACATGGTACTACGGAGAAGACAGAAATATGATGTCGATCACTGTTGTGTTTACTAAAAATACAGGAAAATTCTCGGATAACGATTATTCGCTCGAACGAAACATCGAATGTAAAGATGCCTGGTACAGAGGAGTGGAATCCTGGAGAAAATAGGAGTCAGGAGATCGTAAAATGAGATTAAAATAAGAAGAATTATGAGAAGAAAGAAACCGTTCGAAAGGATTACACTGGAGAATATTGAAATAACAGAAGCGGCTGCCGAAGGAAAAGCATTGGCAAGACATGAGAATCTGGTAATTTTTGTTAGCAATGCAGTTCCGGGCGACGTATGTGATATTCAGGTAACAAGAAATAAGAAATCATTTATGGAAGGGCGGGCGATTGCTTTCCATAAACTATCGGATAAACGGGCAAAGCCATTTTGTGAACATTTCGGACTTTGCGGTGGTTGCAAATGGCAGCATATGCAATACGAACATCAGTTGTTTTATAAGCAAAAACAAGTGGTTGATAATTTCGAACGAATTGCTAAGGTGGAAATCCCAAAAATCAATGACATCATTGCTTCGGAATTTCAAACCGAATACAGGAACAAACTGGAATATACGTTTTCGGATTACCGATGGCTTACGGAAGAAGACATGAAATCACCCGACCGGGAGAGCATGAATATGAATGCACTGGGATTTCATATCGCTCAACACTTCGATAGGGTGTTGGATTTGAACCATTGTTATTTACAAGCCGAACCAAGTAATTTAATTCGAAATAGTGTAAAAGCTTTTGCGATAGAAAAAGGTTATACCTTCTATAATCCACGACGTCACACGGGATTTTTGCGGAATTTGCTTTTCAGAAATACTACTCTGGGCGAAACCATGTCGATTGTTGTGTTCGGTGAAACGAATGAAGAGCATCAGAAACAGATGTTGGACCATATTCTACGGACTTGCCCCGATTTGACATCGTTAATGTACGTAGTGAATACAAAACTTAATGATACTATTTCGGATCTGGAAATACTTCTTTACAAAGGACAGGATTTTATAACGGAACAATTGGGCGAACTGAAGTTTCGTATTGGGCCTGTATCGTTTTTTCAGACCAATAGCCGTCAGGCACTAAAAATGTACGATCTGGTTAAAGAATTTGCCCATATTGGCATTGACGACGTGGTTTATGATTTATATACCGGTACCGGCACTATTGCCAATTATGTGGCACGACAGGCAAAACAGGTGATAGGCATAGAATATGTAGCTTCGGCAGTAGAAGACGCTAAAATAAATTCGGAATTGAACGGAATTGCTAATACCAGCTTTGTTGCCGGCGATATGGCCAAAATATTAAACCCTGAATTCATTGGTTTATATGGAAAACCCGATGTTATTATTACGGATCCTCCGCGCAATGGCATGCATCCCGATGTTGTGGAACAAATTCTACAAGCTTCTCCACGACGTGTAGTTTATGTAAGCTGCAATCCCGCCACTCAGGCCAGAGATATCGCACTGATGGGTGAACAATACAAAGTAATGGTCATTCAGCCCCTTGATATGTTCCCACATACCCATCATGTGGAGAATATTGTTCTGTTTGAAAAGCGCATTTAGTGTCATCATAGATTTCAATCCATGAACATCGTACGCCTGATATCCTGCGATACTGCTGTAGAAGCTTACCTGATAAAAGGAAAACTTAACAATGAGGGTATTGAATGTTTTATTACCAACGAGAATAGTTCTACGCTGATGCCTTATTACAATCATATGCTTGGTTTTAGTGTACAAGTGATGATTGATGAGGCTGATCTGGAAAGAGCCAGAGAATTGGTTAAAGACAAACTTGAACCCGATAATAAAGCTATTATTTGCCCTTATTGTGGTTCGGATAAAATAGGATTAGGACTCGGCAAACATAAGGCAATGAAGCTTTTTAATATTTTTGCGACGCTTTTTGCATTTATTCCTTTAGGAAATTTAAAACCCAAGTACTATTGCAAACAATGTAAAGAAGAAATCAGGTAATTTTTTAATTGAATGGCTACAAAAAAAATCTCCTTAGCACTATTCTGCTCGCTTTTCTTTTCAGTAAGCTTTTCCCAGCGATTCATTACCATTGATTCTGCCGGTCTGGAATTGCGAAAGTTCTATCTAAGTCAGCATGTCGATAGTTTATGGATCACAGGGCATAATGTAAACTGGGAAACCGGCAAACCCGACGACTCAAGTGGTAAAATTGATTTAGGCTCGCATTGCAGTGCATTCGTTGCAGGAGTGTGCAAAAAGAAGAACATCTACATTTTGCGACCTCCGGCTCATGATACCGAATTGCTGGCCAATGCACAGTTCACCTGGCTTCACTCTTTGGAAGCAGCCGATCTGGGTTGGCACGAAATTAATGCCAATTGTATGGAAACCGCTCAGCGACTGGCCGATTCGGGCTTAATAGTGGTTGCTGTGTATAAAAATCCCAACCCCAAATGGTCGGGGCATATTGCTTTTGTAATGCCAACAGAAATTACCACCGACAGCATCAAAGCCATCGGACCCAGAATGATACAGGCGGGGAAGACCAATTCGGAAAATATCTCGCTCAGGAGAGGATTCGGACGACATCTGAAAAACTGGCCGCCTTCAACCAAAGATATTTCGTTCTTCTTCTACGATATCCGTAAGAACCACTAGGAAGTCAAGCCTACATTTCTGAATTTATCTTTTATAAAATATATTTGCAAAATAAAAAATTCAGTACGAAAACACTTCAGAACAATTATTTTTTACATATTTTTGCTAATCGGTTTTTGAACAACTGTTTTGAGTAAACATAATAGTCTAAAAGAAAAAGTTGCTGAGATAATGGATACTCAGATAGCGGAGAATAATCCGCCTGAAACCCGATTGACCCTCGAACGCCTGATCCTGATGGGATATGAAGAAAATCATGCCAGGCATATGATTGTAAAATGTCTGGTAGTCGAAATTACCGATGCCATGCACCAAAATAAGTTTTTCAACGAAAAACGTTATATAAAGAATCTGCTCCGTTTGCCCAATATTCCCGACGACACTGAAAATATTCCCACCATTTAGTAGTAGGATAAGTTATAAAATTTACGGTATACTGTCGTATTTTCATCATTACTGATGTGAATCTGAAATCGTGACAGTCAATCATAGCCAAAGAATAATCCCCAAAATTGCGAACGGATAATTTCTGCAATTTTCTTCAGGATTTTCTTGCATTTTTTTTCTGATTTTATTATTTTTGAAAAAAAAATCTTCATATCATGATACTACCTAACATGACATTAGAAGAGATCCGAAAAGAGATCGATAAAGATTTCCCTATTTTGCATCGTAAAATGAAGTACGTGCAGGATGATCTGGATAAGAAGTATAGCAAATTGCAAAAAAGGGAGGGGTATACAGAGTATTTTGAATATACGTCAAAATATAAAAACCACTATATCTATAAAATACAACGTCAGCGAAAGCATACCGAACGTCAATCCATGCTGGTGTATCATAATGGCATTGGTCATGTTGGCATTGGTGTTACTTACGAGTTGCACATTTTGTACTACACAGCACATTTCTTTAAACGTTATAACGAAAGACGAAATCTGGGTTACATTTTGCACAATGACATAGTTCGTGCCTTGCTCAACGAAAATGATCATGTTGGTTTCACTGAATTAGAAGAAATTGCCCCTAATATTCACACCATATATGGGTTTATTAAGTCGGGCATGATACTGGGTACTTACAACAGAAACGTTGATCTGGTGAAACTTCACACCTATCTGACCAACGAAATGCTCAATCAGAATCAAAACGACAGAATGACTCATTTAAAAGAAGTACTCCTAAAATATGAAGGTTCTTCGGCAACTTTGTAATATTACTCACTTAAGTATGCGAATAGACATGGCAACATAAAGTTTTTTATAAACAAACCAATTTATTGAAATCAGTAAGTCAATCATCAATAAAATGCAACTATGCTAGTTCCTCATATGACCATGGAAGAGATTATCAGGGAGGTTAACAAAGACTACCCCATTTTGAAACGAAAAATGGTGTATCATTCTCAGGAGATCAGGCAAAAGATTTGCAGACATATACTGCCTAGGGATTTCGAAATGTTTTTCGATTACACTTCGAAATACAAAAATCATTGGCTATATAAGATCAACTGTTCAAAAAAAGAGAGTGAATACATTGCCATCCTGATTTATCACAATGGTCGTGGACATGTGGGTATTGAAGTGGGCGACGATGGCAGCATAATCTATCATACCGGTCATTTCTTTTTACGATACAATGAGCGGCTCAATTTGGGTTTGTGTGCTTTTAATGATATTGTAAAAGCTTTCATGAAAGAAAATTTTGCCTACCAATTTCAGACGATTGACTGCATTGCACCCGGTGTGCATACTTTTTTTGGCCGCATTCAGACCGGAGTCATCATGGGAACGGTTTACAAACGGCTTCATTTTGCCAAGATCAATACTTTTCTGCCCACAGCCGTTCTGTCGCCCAACCAACAAGCTCACCTGGAGCATTTACGCAGGGAAATGGCAAAATATAAAGGAACAGAATTTGATGTCTTTTAAACCTGCAAAACAAAACTTGTAAAAGGAAAATTTAACAACATTAAAATTTCTTTACGCTGAATGCAATACCCTATATATCACCCGATGAAGACACTAAAGGTCATGACTTGGACTTATATTGGCCCCATAGAAATAAAACTAACGAATAACAAGCATTTGTAATATCCAATCATTTTTTCCAAACGTATTTGGCTGGGGATTATAAGCTGTATTATAATTCACACTGCATCAAGTAATATTCGATCTGCATCATGTATTATTCGTTCTGCATCATGTATTATTCGATCTGCACCAGGTATTATTCATTCTGCACTACGCGTTAATAGTTCTGCATCATGCGTTATTTGATCTGCACCACGCGTTATTCGATCTGCACCAC
>CAZNRQ010000024.1:0-3553 GCA_964574845.1 uncultured Bacteroidales bacterium | reverse complement strand
GATCTGCACCACGCGTTATTCGATCTGCACCACCTATTATTCGATCTGCATCATGCGTTATTTGTTCTGCATCATGCATTATTCGATCTGCCCCACGCGTTATTCATTCTGCATCATGCGTTATTCAATCTGCACCACGCGTTATTTAATCTGCACCATCCGTTATGGATTTTGCCTGCCGTAATTGTTTGAAGAAAAAAAAGAAAAATAAAAAAGGATGGGGTAGAATCGTTTACTGCAGTTTAGCTTATTCATTAATTGCACACTGTGTTTATGCCCTACCTTTTGTAAATGAAAGAACCGGATTATGAACTTCCAATTGTCACCAATATTGATATTTGTCATTCTATTTAGAATGTGTAAAAATAATTGCAATTTTACTTGTTAAAATTATAATGTTGTATTACTTTTGTGTTAATTAAACCTTAAAAATAGAAACCTATGAAAAAAACAATTTTTATTTTAACTTTTCTTTTGGCAGCCACAGGCTTGTTTGCACAGCAATTTAATCTGCAGGAAAAAACCTATGAGATAAGTGGCAAAGCCAAACGCGGAACTTTGGTAGATGTAAAATACATTGCCGATGCCGGACAATACAAATTGTATTATACCATTAAATCAGGACTTACCTCCATAACCCTGCAGATCTATACCTTCGATAAAGACTTTAATTTTATTGATGTAAAGAATCAGGATGTGGAAGTTGACAAGTTAGCTTCCTTGAAAGCATCCAATCCCTTCGATTTCTCATGGGTAAATTATAAAGGTGGCGGTTACACAGTGGAAGGAACTAATGTAGAAGGCAATCTGGTGGGCACCCTGGTTTTGAAAAAGAAACAAATCACATACAGCTATAACTGGTTTAACATGTCTTACGATAAGTATGTGAAGATACTGGATAAAGTTAAGCCTAAAAATGATGAAGGAACACGTTATTATTATTTCACTCATTTCGAAGACGATAGCAATGGCGATCTTTATGTATTGGCAGGTGCACGCGATGCAAAAAAAGGCAACGATCCTTTGAAATATTACAGAGAATTTCACCTGTTGAAATTCAACAAAGACCTCGATATGATCAAAGATCTGAAAATACCTTTCGACTATTACAATGGATACATCTATGCCAAATGCCTCACCGAAAATGTTGATGGCAATTCCGATGATCAGACCATTAATAATATGATATTTGTATTTGCCCCTTATAATATGGGCAAAACCAACCGCGATCCGGACAACACCAATTACACTTATGTGCGTATTGATAAGGATCTCAATCTTTCAGAACGTATTCCTTTTAAATCAAAAGCCAGTTACTGGAACATCGACTATGTTTTGGTTAACGATAAAGATGTTTACGCATTCGGTCCATTGGCTGCCGGCAAAGATGATTACTATAACGAACTTGCTGGTAAAGTTAGCAAATACAAAGCCGTACAGTTGATGAAAATAGCTGGCGGAAAGGTAGAATATCTTACCGAAACCAACCTCGAAGAGTTTGCAGCCAAACTGAAAACGCCTCCTTCACAGAAAAAAGCTCCCGACTACGATGGCAAAAAATTCGAGATCATGAACTATAAAGTTTTTGATGACGGCGAATTTATGGTAGTCGGACAGAATTATAAAATGGGCGCACAGGCATCCACCAGCTATTCCGCTTTCGGTGGCACTTCTACAACCATGACCAAAGAAAAACAGTACAATGATATCATTGCTTTCCATTTCGATACCAAAGGTGTTCTGAAGGCCCAATATGGTGTAGACACCAAAGAAAACAATGAATACGCTCGCGACAATGGTACACCTCAAAGCATGTTGGTAGGAAAAAATCCAAACAATATGTATTGGGTAGTTCAGGAGATCAAAGGCTATTCCGATTGGTTTAAGAAAGTCATCACTTACCCACGAGTGGCAAAAGTGGATATGTCTGCTGCAACTTTAAGTGATTTCACACCTCTGGGAGGAAAAGAATATTATCTTGATCCTAAGTTCCCTTATCTGGAATCAGAGCCCGGTAAATTGGTATTCTTTGGTTCCGACAAACCAGGCAAAGTTATTTGGTTTGCCAAGATCGACCTCGAATAGAAAATATCTCGACCAGAAATCAAAATAAAAAGGGAAGCCACAATAGCTTCCCTTTTTGTTTAATATAATAACGGTTTCTTATAAATCCCTTCTGCAAAACTCATCATCTCTTTTAATGCGATATCCTTGATTTCATGGCTGGCAAAAAACAATTCAGCAGCATAATCAACTAAATTTCGTGAAACTTCAAATCGAAGATATTTGCGGTTTAGGTTTCCATGGCCCATCCTGATTCTGTCTAAAGCATCAGCATCTTTCAATAATGCGGTAACGGTAAAGTATGGATTGTCTGTTTTGAATTCGGTGTACTGCGAATGATTGGCCACAGCCGCCTGTATCGTTTCCCTGTCCTCCTCTCCTATTCCATTCCTTAGAAACATAGGCATGAATTCCGAAACCTTCTCTTTGGCCGCCCTGGGTCCGTGCCCCAAACTAAAACCATCATGCTTGCGCGACATATCGTGAACAAAAGCAGCACAAAATGCCAACCGTTTTTCCTGAATCAGATTCATTTCGCCTCCAATGGCCAGCACATGACACATCACCCTATAGGTATGACCAAATCCATGCAATTCGCTGTGGCGGCGAAAATATTCCTCTTTCAATTGAAAATCATCCGGACGATCGAACATGGGTGGTTGGAAATTAAGCTTGCAAAATTAAGCAGAATTCAAACTCACACACTAATGGAAATTCAACTTATCTTTGCATCATAACTTTAATTTCATGAAAAGAATACTTTTTACCCTATCCCTCCTGACAATTCTGTCCACTTCTATTGTCTTTTCACAAACCTACAAACCCATAACACTGGAAGATCTCTGGATCAATTACGCTTTCTATCCCGAACGTCCTGATGAGATAGTTTCTATGAACGACGGAGAACATTACCTCGTTCTTACCAACGAATACACCATTGATAATTTCCTTTATAAGAATGGCAAACAAGCATTGCCGCTGGTGACCAAAGAAATGCTTGTCCCAAAAGGACAAACCGATGCCATAAAAATAGAATCCTTCGAATTAAGTACCGACGAAACCAAAGTTCTTATTACTACCGAATCGGATCGCATTTATCGCCACTCCGAAATTTCAAAATTTTATGTTCTTGATCTCGCAAGCAAACAACTAACCTCCGTATCGGATAAAGTCAAACAGCGTTTGGCCGATCTGTCGCCCGATGGTACTAAAGTAGCTTATATTATCGACAACAATCTTTTCGTGAAAGACCTTAAAACCGGCATTGAAACAAAAATTACCAAAGACGGCCTAACCAACAACATAATCAATGTAACCACTGATTGGGTTTACGAAGAAGAATTCAGCTTTACCAAAGCCTTTTTCTGGTCACCCGACAGCAAGAAGATCGCTTATATGCGTTTCGACGAAAGCAAAGTAAAAGAATATCAGATGACCGAATATGGGGAATTATATCCGGTGCAATACAAATACAAATATCCCGTGGCTG
>CAZNRQ010000023.1:0-17661 GCA_964574845.1 uncultured Bacteroidales bacterium | reverse complement strand
GTCTTGGCTGAAATGGAACCAGTGTTTTTGCCTCCGTGCCATTCTATCAGTTGCTTCATTTCATCGCGCGAACGGTTGAACACACCCGAAACCACAAAGGTCATCCCCTGCAGTTTATCCGATAGCTTGTCCGCTCCCGAATCATCCATCTGAAAATGCAGGCCCTTTTCCTGCAAACGGGCTATGATGGCAAGGTTTTCGGAATTGGCAAAATACTGCAATATGCTTTCGGCTATGGTCCCTCCTATTTCTTCGGCTTCTTTCAGTTCGTCGAAACCGGCTTTTTGCAGTTCAGCTATGTTGTTGAAATGAACAGCCAGCTTTTTGGCTATAGTCTCACCCACATAACGTATGCCCAAAGCAAAGAGCACCCTCTCGAAAGGTACCTTTTTGGAATCTTCAATGCCCTTGAGTATATTTTCGACAGTCTTCTCGCGAAACTTCACTACACGTGTCTTATCCGAATCTTCGGAGGTATATTCTTTCTCCAGGCCCAGTATGGTTTCGTATTTCAGGTCGTAGATGTCGGCTACGTTCTTCAGCATATTGTTATCGAACAAAATCTCCACCTTGCCTTCGCCCAGGCTGTCGATGTTCATGGCACGGCGGCTGATGAAATGCTCTATGCGGCCTTTGATCTGGGGAGGGCAACCGTTCTCGTTGGTGCAATACCAGGCGGCTTCGCCCTCTTTGCGCTGCAGTGTGGTTCCACATTCGGGACATTGTTGGGCAAAAGAGAATTCCTGAGCATCCGGCTGACGCTGCGTCAGGTCGACATTGGTGATCTTGGGGATGATCTCACCCCCCTTCTCTACAAAGACCATATCGTTGATGCGAATATCGAGCTTCTGTATGAAATCGGCATTGTGGAGAGAGGCACGCTTGACCACCGTTCCCGCCAGGGTGACAGGTTGCAGATTGGCCACAGGCGTTACCGCCCCGGTACGTCCTACCTGAAAATCGACGGAAAGTAAGCGGGTGAGGGCTTCTTTTGCCTTGAACTTATAAGCTATGGCCCAGCGGGGCGACTTGGCGGTGAAGCCCAGCCGCTTCTGCTGATCGAAGGAATTCACCTTGACCACTATGCCATCTATATCGAAAGGCAGCTCTTCGCGGCTGGTATCCCATAGGTTGATGAAGTCAAATATCTCTGTCAGCGTTTTGCATTTGGCCATGTAGATGGGTATCTTGAATCCCCACTCGCGGGCCTTCATCAGGTTTTCGTAATGACTGTTATACGGCAGTTCGTCGCCAATGAGATGATAGAGATAACAATCCAAGGCACGTTTGGACACCTCGGCGGAGTCCTGCATCTTGATGCTCCCCGAAGCCGCATTGCGGGGATTGGCAAATGGCACATCGCCTATGTCGGCTCTTTCTTCGTTCAGTCGGTTGAACTCGGCACGGGGCATGACGATCTCGCCGCGTATCTCGAATTCTGCAGGATAATCGTTTCCCATAAGCCTCAAAGGTATACTTCGTATGGTCTTTACATTGGCCGTGACATCGTCGCCCTGCACCCCGTCGCCACGGGTGACGGCTCGCAGCAGTTGGCCATCCTTGTAGGTAAGGCCTATAGCCAGTCCGTCGTATTTAAGCTCACAGACATAAGAAAAGTCTTCGTCGGGCAGGAGCTTGCGCACACGCTGATCGAATTCTTCCATCTCAGTGACCGAATAGGTGTTGCCCAGCGAAAGCATGGGGTTCTTATGAACCACCTGGGTAAAGTTCTTGGTGACCTCTCCTCCTACACGTTGGGTAGGTGAATCGGGCAGGGCCAGTTGAGGGAAGTCTTTTTCGAGTTGCTGCAGTTCCTGAAGTAGCAGGTCAAATTGGTAATCTTCAATGGTAGGAGACGAGAGGGTATAGTAGTTGTGGTTGTGGCGGTTGATTTCGTCGGTGAGCTGTTTGATACGGGCTTGGGCAGAGGCGGAGTCCATGTTAGGATTTTATTACAAAGATAATGGATTTATGATTTTTGATTTAAGATTTGTGATTTAAGTTAGTTTATGGCCACCAAGGCACCATCCGCCGTGGCGGACACCAAGACACACCAAGAAGGTTCACTGCAGATATGAACCACGGAGACACGGAGTACACTGAGCTTCACAGAGAATCAATCCATTCTTCCAATTTTCCATTTTTCCGCCACAAAGGCACCATCCGCCGTGGCGGACACCAAAACACACCAAGAAGATTTACTGCAGATATGAACCACGGAGACACGGAGTACACGGAGAATCACGGAGAATCAATCCATTCTTCCATTTTTCCATTTTTCCGCCACAAAGACACTAAGAGCACTAAGACACACCAAGAAGATTTACCGCAGAGAGATGCAGAGGACGCAAAGAATGAAATGAGTTAGTTGCTATTCGCTGGTAAATGACTTTGAGATCCACCCAATATAGGGCTCAATATCCTTTTTGCGGTTTGTGTCGTATTCTATGTAAAGGTCGCTGATGAAGTTGGCACCCATGCATCTTTTCCAATACACAATGTTGCCGCTTTTTTTATCCAGACCTGAGATCACAAAATAGTTTTCGCTCTTCATTTTATAGGTGATATTGAGCTCGGAAGCCTTTAGTGCTGCATCGTAAAGTTCCTGCACGGAAGTGTAATCGAAACGGGAGCTGAGCAAGGAATACATTTCCAAAACAACAAATCCATCGGGCAGCTTTGCTTCATATTCGCAATGATCAAGACTTTCGTCTTCATACATTTTGCTGAGACTCATGGTTGAAGGAAGTTCGACAGAAAACGTACAGGGGGCATAAGTTTGGTAAGTCATGTTTTGCGCCCTGACATTGGACGCAAGAAATAATAATACCGCCAAAACAACGAGATGCTTCATTCTACAAAATTAATGTTTTAGCAAGTCCCAACATGGGATGTTTATCTTTTCTTTGGTTGGTCTTTTGATCCGTCGCAATACTTTTCTCTGAGTTCCTTCAATTCCTGCGGCAGGTCGTTGCCTGTCATCTTTCGGGTGAAGGCCGTGTTTTCTGCTTTTGTTATTTCGCGACAAGCGGACTCATAATCTTTGTGCGCAATATAGATCAGGGCACTGTTCTTATAGGCATAGGGGTTTTTGTCGTCGAGTTGAATGGATTTATCAACATCTATTCTTGCCTTTTTGATCTTGTGTTGTTTAATTCTGACCAGAGCCCGGTTATTGTATGCCCATGCATTACCGGCATCCATCTGTATGGCTATATCCAGATTTTTAAGGGCTTCTTTGTACCTGTCAATATAGCAGTCAGCATACCCCAGGGTGGAGTATAGGGCGCTTGATTGATAATACAGGGTAGCCGTATCGAGATAGGCCACCGCTGCAGGCGTTATGCCATCTTTGCGTGCGATGAGATAATACAACCAATAGCTGTTTCCTTTTATAAAATTATAGTCTTCCTGCCCTTCTATTACCTGCAGTGCTTTCAACATATCCGATTTGGCCTTGTCCCATTGCTTCAGTTCCTTATAACAATAGCCTCTTTCGTAATACACCATGTATACGTTTTCGGTGGTGTTAGAGTCGAGCATTTTAGTAAAAATCGCTAATGCTTTTTCGTAATCTCCATCGTTGTAGGCTTGCCGGCCCTTTTCCATATCGGTGAGCACCTGTGCGAAGCCTGAGGCTACGAACAGCAGGAACAAAATTATAATCGCAGTTTTTTTCATTTTAGTTCTTTTTATCTGTTACCAACATGTGCCAATCTACCTGACATCAAAAATAATCATTTTGTTTAAATTATAATTGATTTCTGCGAAGGAGGTTGCTAAAAGATTTCACAGTTCCGGAGGAACGGCATTTTGGTAGATAAAAAAATGAGCATAGGTATGTTAGTCCTGTAGGGACGGCATTTTCAGGCATTTTCTCACACAGACGTAGTTCCGGGAACAATAATGTCGTCCCGACGGGACTTGGGATTGACGGGTTTCTTTCTTCTACCAAAATGTCGTCCTTACAGGACTTATCATTTTTGGATAAAAAATAAAACCGGGGGTTGTAAAGAATTATTGCACGAATACTGAAATAATAAAGTTTTTGTGAAATGTCGAGCAGTCCTTTCGTGCCTGCCCTCAAAATTAATCATCTTATTCAAATTCGTCAGTGCCTGCCTGCCTCCAGGGTTCAGACATTATTTTCCCTAAATGAGGAAAGCATGGTCGCTGCTCCCTATTATTTTACGTATCCGTACTTCACCAACAACAATTCTTCGTCCTTTAGCAGCCCAACGCCTTGACCATATATCTTATATTCTTTCTCTTTGGGTTTCAAAGCATTGGTTTCTTCTGTTTTTAAGCAGTTGATAAATTCTCCGGCAGGAGTTTTTAATATTTCCGAAGTACTTATTATTTCTGCCCTGTCCATTGCGATGCCCGGGGCAATTTCCTGATAATAGCGTGATCCTAGCAGTATGAGTCCGGGCATGCCGATACCAGCTTTATTTTTGCCTTCGGCCACCCAAGCGCCATCATGACTTACTATTTTATCGTTACTGTATATGTCAACTTCTTCGCCGAAATAGAAAACACTGCTTGTTTGTACACAGAACGCGAAATAGTTTCGTGATATTTCGACGGTATGGCCGTTGACCGATTCGTTTTCTTCGACAATGCGGGTCTCGATGTCACCAATTTTCTTAGTTTCATTTAATACAGTAATTACTAATTTAATTGAATCTTTTCCTTCAATACCCCTAAGTGTTAGTTGAAAACCCGGCTCCAGCACAAAGTACATATTTTTTCCTGTTGTCAGAAAGGTGCAATCCTCGGTGTCGAAGACTTCAGTAAATGTTTTCTTTATTTCATTGTTTTGTCCAACTACACAAACTAGTCCGACGAGCAGGAAGGTGATTAGTAAAATTGTCTGTTTCATTATTTTTTAGGTTTGGTTATTATTATTTGTCAGATGCATTGTCGAGATGGAATTTCTTTCTTAGCATAAATTATATTAATGAACTATTTTAATTTCAATGTTATCAAGCATCAACCATCCAAATTTTATTTGACGATATGTGTTATTTGGGTTTAAAAGAAAGTTGATAGGCAAATAATACTTTTCAAGGATATCCTTGTCAGACTTAAAACCTTTTGTTGCAAAAATGCCCGAATAACATCCAATGGCATAAAAAGAACTTTTCATAAATCTATTAATAAATAAATTACCCGTATCTGCTGATTTAATATTGTAGTACTTTTCAAGATAGAAATCATTAAAGCGACCTGTCAAATCTATGGTGAAAGAAACAATAACTTTACCAAAGACATTATTCTCTTTTGCTACAATTGGGTAAGAAAGTTTCTCTAAAATATTTTTCGTCAATGTATCTTCCACTGCAGTCCATTTTTTAAGCTGTTGTGGTGAAATACGAAATGATGTATCTGCAATCAATCGCCCGTCGTCATAGTAAAGATTAGAAATCGAAGCCGTTTGTCCGATTGCCGAAAATGTCAAAAGGAATTCAACTGTCGCTATAATTATAAATCTTTTCATTTAAATTTTGCTTAACCTTTAGCATCCTTTTCGTCCCTGCCCTCAAAATTAATCATCTTAATCATATAAATCAGCGGTTTATACGTTTTTCATTACGCTTTCTGTATTTCTGTTAAGTCGTCCAGCAAATGAATACCAACTTCTATAAATACTTGCAGATACCTTTTTTACCTGAATTCCATGCTTTTCGTCTATATACTTTTGAATAAGCCAAAGACTGTTATTAATCTTTCTGGTCATACTGAATTGGTCACGATTAGGAATAAAATGGGTATCAATAAAACCGTTTTTCAATTGTCGAGGTCCGCTGTCTAAGTTTTGAACCCAATAACTTTCTTCTCTAGTATTAAAAGCATTAATTTCCTTTGCTCTATATAAGTCAGACCAGTTGTTAAATTCATCTTCTAATCTGTTGAATAATTCTTCATTTATAATTGAAAAGTCAAGGTCGCTATGCTGTCCAAAAATTCTTCCATAGTCAGGTAGTGGGCTAATTGAAAAACCCGTTTTAGCACTACCGATTAATTTTACTTCGGTAGGAGATATCTGAAGTTTGTCAGCCAAGTATTGTGTGATTTGCTCATACAAAATTGGCTTACTTTTGAAAGCAAATGGAACGTTATTTACAATAAAATGTCGAACAAGTGATTTTTTTTCTTTGTCGTCAATATTGTTGTAGTAGTGTTTAAAGTCAGCAGCAACCGAATAAGAACTATTTATTGAAATAGCAGTTTTTGATAAGGTCATATAATCTCTAATGTCAACCATAAATTTTAAAGTATTTTCGGTTTAAATGATTACTGTAAAGTTTTATTAAGTGCTGTTTTCTAATTTCTATTTGTCTCAAACGATTTTGATTTGGTTTACTTGGTTGAGGATATTTTATTCTAGAAACAATTTCTGCTGCTTGTTCAATTGGTATTGTTTCTCTGTCAATTATACCTAGCTTTGAAAGAGTTTGGTTTAATCCATTCATCCCTGCTCCATAATAAGCAATATTCAAGTAAATTTTCGGTATTGCACATTTTGGAATCATAGAAGATATAGTTGTTGAAAGAAGTATCTCTTGAATTTTCCTTTTAAAGGTTCGATCAAAGTCATTAGTTAATACTCTTACTAATTGTTGTTCTATTGTGCTTGCGCCTTCAACTTTTTGATAAATTATTCTATTACGAACTGCTCTAATTATTGCGATAAAGTCGAAGCCTATATGATAATAGAATCTGTGGTCTTCTCCTGAAATTAGCAGTTTAGTAAGAGTATTATAGCTGTTTGTCTGGTCAACTTTCACAAGCTCATATTCCACAAGAAGTCTATCTCGAAGTTCCTCGAATTTTTTGTTGTATATTCGTTTAGCAATATGTCCAAGTATTTTTCTCAATGTTTTATTGTCGTCCTAAAATGGCTTGTTAACCTATTTATAGTAATGACTGCAGTCATACTTAATTTTTTTTCAAATATACCCATTTATTTATTCGGTATTTTATTCCTTTAAAAAAATCCCTCAACCTCCACAATAAACTTTTCCTGCCCTTGCAAAGTCATAGCCATGGCTTCGCATAGATTTCCACAAACACCCGGTCACTTTTCATGGCTTCGAAAAGTAAATTCTGTGGTTTTATTTTGACCGGGCTACCCCTAAAAATAAAATACCAGCCATTGAAAATGTTTTCCATTCGAATGAAAATGTTTTACCAGCCATTGAAAATGTTTTCCATTCAAATGAAAATGTTTTACCACCCATTGTAAATGTTTTCCATTCAAATGAAAATGTTTTACCAACCCTTGAAAATGTTTTCCATTCGAATGAAAATGTTTTACCAACCCTTGTAAATGTTTTTCATTCCATTGTAAATGTTTTTCATTCCATTGTAAATTATTTTCAAAAAATCTTACACACAGTATATCAGCACATTAAAAAAAATGACCAAAAAAAAATCAACCCGAAAGCAAAATAATTCAAAAAAAACTTGACTTCTTTAACAAATTTATCGTATCTTTACACTGTTTTAAAAAAAGTTTTCATTTAGTTATTAACTTAAATTTTCAAAAGATGAAATTATCGAAAGTTTACGAAGATTTTGACAAGGAAACCGGAAGCATTTCTGCTTATCTTGACACTCCGGCCACGGTTGCACGCCTAAAAGTGGAAGCCGAGCAGGTTACCCTCCTGCAAACAGGAAGAGCTGATTGGAAAAGTAATTACGCCAAGTATGTTGATCCCCTCACCCACACACCGCCAGTGGTGATGGATACCAAGACCAGCTACAAAGAATTCAGAAAATTTATTAACGCTTTAAAAAAAGGCATCAAAAACAATCCCACCGTAGAGCTTACCGGTGATGATTATTCTGCTTTGTATATCCACAAAGATGCTGAAAGAAGAAAAGCTGTTCCCCGTCCTACTATTTACCCTGCCAACACCTTGGTAAAACAGGCGTACTGCTCGGCTACAATTTTTACGAGCAATCCCAATCCTCCTTTCGAGAAAGAAACCAGTCTGCCTAAAGATGTAACAAAAATTGGTCGCAAAGTAGCCTTTACTAAAAAAGACGAGGCTGCTCCCGATATTAAGTCTTATGTAACATTGGAAGCCATAGGTGCTACTATCTGGGAATGGAACTATGAAGCTGATAAAATAGGCTTGATTGGTTGGGTGATTACCTATTATCTTAACAATCGCGGCGAAGCCGGCCCCGATAGCCGCCCCCTGTCTTTCACCCTAAGCTAAAAATTGATAGCTTCGGCTAAGTAAGATACTAAGGCTGTTATTAAGAATTATTCCCGGCAACTTGCTTTTCCTGGGTTATTGATAGAACCTTACTATAAATTCATCTTGAAATGGTTGTTGATGACTACATCCGTTATGAGGCCAAGCATTTGCTTGACGATTTCAACTTTTCTGACACATCATTGCCCCACGCCTTCATCAGAGTGGAATAAATCATCTGTGGCAACAAAACCATTGCTGCCTGCTCAAAATTGGAAAAAATTTCTTAACTTTGGAAACACTCAGCCAAATTGTCTGATGTAGTACAATCATTTGTCAAAAAATAGTATTCATCTTTTACAAACACATCATGGAGAAAAAAGGAAGATTTATATTAATGAACATTGCTGAATTTGAGGAATGGCTTATGCAAAACCACTTCAGCAGGGTGATCAAACTGATACAAAACCACCACACCTACATACCCAACTACTCGCATTTCAAATCTATCAACCATTTCGGACTGCTTCAGGGCATGGAAAACAGCCACCTGCAGCGCGGCTTCAGCGAGATAGCCCAAAACATCACCACCTTTCCCGATGGCAAAATAGCCGTGTGCCGTTCCTTCGACAAGATACCTGCCGGCATAAAAGGCGCTAACCAATACGGTATTTATATTGATAATCTGGGTAATTTCGATACAGGAGGCGACACCATGTCGGTAGAACAGAAGCTGACCATAGTAAAAGCCAATGCCCTGCTTGCCACCAAATTTGGGCTCACTCCCACCACCGACACCCTAGTGTATCATCACTGGTACGATCTCAACAGCGGATTGCGCACCGGAGGCAGCGGCGTCACCAAATCATGCCCCGGAACCAACTTCTTTGGCGGCAACACCGTAAACGATGCCAAACAGATCTTCATTCCGTTAATACTGGCTGCCATGCAAAACCCCGATGTGGTTCCTCCTGTGGAAGAAGTCCTGGGAACTTATGAAGTCACCACTTACGGACTCAATGTGCGCTCGGGCCCCGGAGTAGATAACCCTGTGATGAAAGTGCTGCGCAAAGGCACCGTAGTCCATGTTTACGAAGAGGAGATCAACTGGTGCCGCATTCATAAAACGGAGGCACTCTGGGTATCCAGGAACTACCTGAAGGCAGTGTAACACTTGCCGTAAAGGCTATGCCGGTCTTGCCCCTGCTGAGAAAAACGTCCGCGTTTAGTTATTGAAATACTTTTTCAGGAAGCGCAGGGCATTCTTATACATAAAGCCATCCACCAATTGTTCGACATCCACCCGGGCCAACAGGGCTTCCACCGCTTTGCGCTCGTTTAGTTTGCGTTTCAGCATCTCGCTCAGTTTCTCAAAGTCGAAGGGATAGCACCAGGCATCCAGGGGATTGATCATGCCATCGAAATCGGACCCAATGGCTATCATCTCCCATATCTTCTCCTTTCCAGCATTGTTCCCTTCGAAAACCGCTTTAGCGATATGCAGTATGTTGGCTATGATGGGCTCGGCCCACACCGAACGAAACAACTCTATGTTCTCCTGAATGTCGAACTTCTCAATGTACGAAACCATCTGTGGCCCCGAGAGTATGCGCTGATCGAAATTCAATCCTATCAGTCCCCCGCTGCGGTGGATGATATTGATCTCCTCGTCCGAAAGATTGATATCCCAGTTATTGAACATGCCTCCCGTATCCACCAGGTGGGTGTTCTTATATCGCTCGCTCATGGCCGCATGATCGTTGGTATTTCTCGATGCCTCCATGGTCTTCCATCCGTTCACCCCGCTGTGGCTGGAGATGATGGGGATGAGCTGTGCGGGATGGGCCGCGTTGTATGTTTCCACGAAGTCGTAATACCACTTCTTCACATCCACCGACATGTGTTTGGTGTCAATCAATATCCTGCGGCCGTTATCGGTCGACAGCAGCTCGCTTATCACCTTTTTGCCCAATTCCGTCATAGGCGTATTCATGCCCTGATTCTGATCAAAAACCACATGCATGGGTGCAGGTACGCTCATATTATGTCCGCCCAGCTGATTCCAGAAATGATGGGCAAAGGTGATGAAGAGCGGACTATGCTTACCTCCTCCCCATTGCTTCAGGGTGGCGATATTGTTCTTCAATTGCTCATACAGTTGCTGCACTCTCTTATGAATGAATTGGCCATCCTTTACGCCATTTAGCTCATCCATGCTAAACACATTGGCTTTCGACATGCCGCAACCCAGGCTATGACCGCCTTCCACGGTCAGCACTATCACTATCACTTCGTCGTTGGGAGCATTACAGTTCATGTCGGCATCCACATTCAGCACCTTGCTGACGTCGTCGAAACTGCCGGCTATATACAAATGCTTAGCCCCATCCTTATCGTTTTGAATTTTATCCACCAGATAATGATACTCCCCGCTCAGCTGATTGAAATAATCGGCATCGCCGGCCACCACCATTTTGTATTTCTTTCGGGCTATTCCGTCGATATATTTCGCCAGCAAACCCCTCACGTCGAACCCGAACTGCTCTTTGTTGATCAGGTGGTCCAAAGTCTTTATTAGAAAAGCTCCAAAGCCCTCCTCGCTCAGCTTCAGCGCTTTCAGCATATCCTTTTCGGGGATCAGATTACTTAAAAAGCCCTGCTCAATGGCATAGAGCGACAGAAACACCAGTCGAACGCGGCTTTCCAGAAGTTCGCCGAATACCGCCTGAGGCAAGGTAAAGGTTTGATGATGGCGGGCGGCATCGGTAAGAGGTTTTTTCCACATGATACCATGCTCTCCGTAAAAAAGCCGGACGGTAGAGTGTGCATGAATGTCGGCGACAATAGGTTTCATAACTGAGGATTTTGGTTTATGGCAACCATTGCGCATCAGGCCCAAAAAGAAGGAAACTATTTTTTCAAAAAATGTGATGACCTTCATGCGACCTGAAGTTGAGTCAATGGTTTAATTATACTTGTTCACAAAAATATAGTATTTGAAAGCAAAACAATAAAAATTAACAAATAGGCTTCATTCTTTTCCCATGAGAAGTATTAAAATAGTTAACTAAAAAAAAGACATTTCGTCATCCAAAGAGAACCAGTAAATTAAGAAAAAGGGTGTCTTTATTGATAAAAATCATTGGGAAATGTAAGAACAATTCCCTATATTACGTACTCTGAACGATTTAGTCAACACTTAACATTATACATCCCTAGGTAATTGTTAAAATTTCATAAAAGTTCCTAAAAAACGGCTTCGTTTTTTCTAATTATGGGTACTTTTGCCGCCGTTTAAAAAAACCAAACTATTATGAAAAAACTACTAATGCAACTATTGGTGCCGTCTATTTTGTTAATTGCCGGCAATGCCAAAGCGCAAACAACCATTAACAACGGGGGTTTCGAGAACTACGACAGTTATGGTACCAGCAGTGTGGAACCCACCAACTGGAACTCCTTTATGACTGCCGATGCCAATATCCTTACATCTTTTGGCAAGAAACAAAGGCTCAACAGAACTACGGTTCGTCGTCCGGGCACCTCAGGATCCTATAGTGTCGTCATCTGGTCGACCAATGAAGTAGGAACTATTGCTAATGGCAACCTAACCACGGGTAAGATCAACATGGGAAGCACCTCGCCTACCAACTCCGCAAATTATAATTTCACAAAAACATCGGATGCCAATTTCAGGCACAATTTTACCGGCCACCCTGATTCATTGGTAATGTGGGTTAAATTCCATCCTGCCTCCAACGGATCGGAGCAGGCCAGAGTGAATGCGGTTATCCACGATAGTTATGATTACAGGGATCCCAGTGCTTCGGATGCCAATTCGCCCAGCCATGTAGTAGGTGTTGCTACTTTGAATTTCACCAAGACCAACGGTGCCTGGGTACGCAAATCCATCCCCTTCAATTACACAGGCCCTGCCAGCACTATCTCGTACATACTAATTACTTTGACTACCAACGCTACACCCGGGGGTGGCTCGGCAGGTGATAGCCTGTATGTAGATGACATGTCGGTGGTATATAATCCTGTTCTGACAACAAGCGCTATTGCCCCGGCAACATTTTATGTTAGTTCAACCCAATCAGCCTCTGTTTCCATACCCTTTACATTGACAGGCACTATGGATGCAGGCAACATTGTTACCGCTCAATTATCTGCGGCCAACGGTTCTTTTGCAAGTCCTACCAACATAGGTACCCTGGCAACCACTACTTCCGGAACCATCACAGGCACTATCCCTGCCAACCTGCCTACCGGAAGCGGCTACCGCATCAGGGTGGTATCATCCAACTATGTACTTACGGCAGCCGATAACGGCGTCAATCTGCAAATTTATAATGTAGGTAACTCTGTAGCACCTTCGCAGCCGCAAAGCATTTGCCAAAACAGCCCTGGTAATACGCTTACGGTTACCGAAACTCCCACTGCAACTTCGCGGGAGTGGAAATATGCTACTACATCAGGAGGAACCTACGCATCATTTTCGCCTGTGCAAACCGGTATCAGCCTCGCTCCGCAGTTTAACGCTTCGGGCACTTACTATGTAATTTGCCGCAGTGTCATAGGAGGGATTACAATTAATTCGCAGGAAGTGATGATAAGCGTTGCTCCTCAGCCTTCTTCAGGAACACTGACCCCTTCTCCATCGGCTGGTGTAGTATGCAACGGGACTTTGGTTTCGGCATCATTAACACCTGGTTCGGGTGGAGCCGGCACTACTGCCGATGTATTGGAATACAGAAATGACAATGGAACCTGGACTACATACAACTCAGGCAATCAGCTAAACTCGGCAGGCCTAAGCACTATAGATATTCGCACTTATCGCACATCTTCCGTAAGCGGGTGTGCCACCTCCACTCCCAATCAGGTCTCCTGGACCATGGCCTTACCGTCAGCCTTGTCTGCAACCAATATCACGACCAATTCGGCCGATTTCTCATGGAACGATGGTAACGGTTCTTTATGGAATATTGAGTATGGAGCAATTGGTTTTCAGCACGGCAACGGAACGCTGCTTCAAAACATATCGTCCTCATTTTATCATTTGACCGGACTTACCTCCGGAACAAATTACTCTTTCTACGTTCAGACAAATTGCGGTAGTGGTAACAGTACCTGGAGCGGACCATTTAACTTTAGCACCAATGCTTCAGGACAAAAAACACTCAATGTAAAACTATTCATCGAAGGCTTGTATGCCGGTTCAGGATTAATGAACCAGGCGCATAATACTACCGGGCCAAAGTTCGATGGCGATGTGGCAGACGTCGTTACGGTGGAACTTCACAATTCCTCATTTCCATATGAAACGGCATACTCATTCAACAATAATGATCTGCACACAAATGGGATATCATCTATAAATAATATCCCCCTAAATATTACTGGGAATTATTACATTGTAATCAAACAGAGAAATAGTATTGAAACTTGGAGTGCTGCACCTATTAATCTCAATGGTAACGGACCATTTAACTATGATTTTAGCATGTCTGCATCTCAGGCTTATGGAAATAATCAGAAACTAATGACAGGTGGTGTATATGCCATTTATTCCGGAAATGTCACACAAGATCAGTCAGTCGATGCTTCTGACCTGGCAGCTGTCGACAATGCGGTAACTTCACTCATGCATGGTTATTATCCTGAAGATATTAATGGCGATGGTACAGTAGATGCTACCGATATGGCTTTGATCGACAATAATGTTACAGGATTGATACAGGTAGTAAAACCCTAGATAAAAATTGTCTACCTCGATTCAATAAAAACCCGCTGAAGAATCAGCGGGTTTTTTTATTAAGAATTATTCTAATCTACTTCTTTATTTGGTCAAAATTTCCTAATTTTGTCTTACAATTTATATTCTATAAAAATTAAACGACTAAAAATGAAAATAGCAATTATAGGGACAGGAACGGTTGGTCAGACCCTGGCAATTAAACTACTTGAAATAGGACATGAAGTTATTATTGGAACACGAAACGTTGCAAGCAAACTGGCAAGCACCGAAAAAGATAATTATGGGAACCCGCCTTTTTCGGAATGGCATGCAGCGAATAAAAACATTAAACTTAGCACATTTGCTGAGGCTGCAGCTTTTGGTGAAATCATAATCAATGCTTCCAAAGGATTACTGTCTTTAGAAGCCCTGATACTTGCCGGCCCAGACAATCTTGCAGGAAAGATATTGGTCGACATAGCCAATCCCCTTGATTTCAGTCATGGCTTGCCTCCCTGCCTCGTCCCTGAGGTAAGCAATACCAATTCGCTGGGCGAAGAGATACAAAAAACCTTTCCTGAAGCGAAAGTGGTAAAAACACTAAACACCATGTGGTGCGGTCTTATGGTCAACCCGGGCATGATTGGCGGTGGGGATCACATAAATTTTATTTGCGGCAATGATGAAGACGCTAAAGCTGTGGTAAAATCCATACTGAAAAAATTCGGGTGGAAGAGCGAAAACATAATTGATCTGGGAGGCATTTCCTCTGCCAGAGGAACCGAAGCCCTACTACCTGTTTGGATAACCCTCATGGGAGTTATGAAGACCAGTGCATTCAACTTCAGGATCGTAAAGTAATAATTTATTAAATTTCAGATAAAAACCTGCCAGCTTCGGCAGGTTTTTTTTTCAATTGACTTTGCGCTTCCAAATTAAATGTAAGAAGAAACTATCAGCTGCTTTATTGAGAATTTAGTCTTATATTCATCTTAAATATTATTTGAAATAATTCATAGTTTTCCTGATATATATCAGGTTCTCAAAGTGCAATCTCCGGCTTTTTGTCCGTATTTTTGTTGTTAATTGACAATTCAATTTAACTAACAATTACAAAACCAACCACTATGAAAAAACATTGGCTGCTATTGCTATGTGCCATAACCTATTGCGTAACCTCCTACGCTCAAACTCCCCAGGCCATCAATTATCAAGGGATGGCCCGCGACAACAACGGGAATATTCTTGCCAACCAATCCGTCGCTCTGCGTTTAAGTGTACTTAGCGGTGGACCGTCAGGAACGGCAGTCTATGTAGAGACTCATAATAAAACTACTGACGCATTTGGTTTGTTTAACCTAAAGATAGGGCAAGGCACAGTAGTATCAGGCACTTTTAGTGCTATTAGTTGGGGTAGTAATACTTATTATCTAAAAGTTGAAATAGATCCAACCGGCGGCAATACCTTTCAATTGGTTGGCACCAACCAGTTTGTTTCGGTTCCTTATGCGCTGTATGCTGCTCAAAGCGGAACAGCGGGACCTACAGGGCCTCAGGGAATACAAGGTATTACCGGAGCTACCGGTGCACAGGGAATTCAGGGATTACAAGGGGTGGCTGGCACTACCGGAGCACAAGGAATACAAGGTATTACCGGACCCACAGGTGCACAGGGAATTCAGGGATTACAAGGAGTGACCGGCACTACCGGTGCACAGGGTATTCAGGGACCAACCGGCGCTGATGGAGCACTGAATGCATGGAGCCGCACAGGCAACAGCGGAACGGTGGATGGCACTAACTTTATTGGAACCACCGATAATCAGCCTTTCACCATTAGGGTAAACAACCAAAGGGGCGGGAGGCTGGAATATAATGGTTCTTATACCACTTCCTTAGGATATATGGCACTCAACTCCAACACCGGTCTCAGCAATAGTGCTTTTGGATACCAGGCATTGTATAATAATACCATAGGTGGCTACAATACTGCTGTGGGGCGGTATTGCCTGTACAACAATACAGATGCAGGCAATAATACCGCGTTGGGATACTCTTCGCTGTTTGCGCACTTGTCAGGCAACGACAACACCGCCATTGGATACTTTGCGCTGAAGTCCGATACCTCGGGCAGCAATAACATTGCAATCGGGAGTTCTGCACTGCGAAATAATCTGACCGGATATGGAAATACAGCCGTCGGAACCTATTCCGGATATTATAACTCATCCGGGAATGGCAACACAGCCCAGGGCTATTACGCGCTCTATAATAATGCAACAGGTGACTACAACACCGCCCTTGGAATGCGCGCTATGAATTCGAATGTTGCCGGCAGCGAGGGTGTGGCTGTAGGGTATAATGCCATGTATTATGCCAACAATACCACCAATTCCTTTACCAACTACAACGTAGCGGTGGGCTTTGAAGCCCTAAGGGGGTCGACAGTTGCGGCAAATAATACCGGCAACAATAACACTGCTGTGGGAAGCATGTCGTTGTGGGCCAATGTTATGGGAAACTACAACACCTCTGTAGGCACTTCGGCTCTCTATTCCAATACCAATGGGTCAAGCAATGTAAGCATTGGTTACCAGGCAATGGAATTTAACACCACAGGTAGTACTAACACAGCCATTGGTAATGCTGCCCTGATGCATAGTGGAGGCTCCGGAGGAAATACAGCGGTGGGAAGTCAGGCCCTGGCAACCAATAATTTTGGGGGAAATAATACTGGTATAGGAGGTCTTGCATTAGACTTAAATACGAGTGGATACTACAACTCATCTCTGGGCTGGAATTCCCTGTCGAATAATTCTACCGGATTTCGCAATACAGCTTTGGGAACCGATGCCAATGTTTCAACAGGCGGATTGAATTACTCTACGGCTTTGGGCGAAAGTGCCACGGTGAATGCCACCAATAAGATCCGCCTGGGAAGCTCTTCCATTACAGTGATTGAAGGCCAGGTTGCATACTCCTATCCTTCGGATGCCCGTTTCAAAGATAATGTAAAAGAAGACGTCAAAGGATTAGACTTCATTATGAAGCTAAAACCGGTCTCCTACAATTTCAACCGTCTCTCTTTCGCCAAACATATCAAAGAAAAAACCGAAGGCCGTGAAAAAGAATTGGAGGAATTATCGCAAATACGTTCGGTAGGTTTTATGGCGCAGGATGTAGAAAAAACAATTAAAGAAACCGGCTTTGAAGCTTTTGATGCAGTGCATGCACCTACCAACGAAACCGATAACTACGGACTTGCTTATTCGCAATTTGTGGTTCCTTTGGTGAAAGCAGTCCAGGAGCAACAACAGGAGATTAGCGATCTGAAAAAGATTGTAGAACAGCAGCAACAACAAATAAATAGTTTACTCAATAAATAAAACAATTAAGATACCAACAACATGAAAAAGCTCATATTAATTTTAAGTTTTATTGCATTATGCCTTGCATCCAAGGCTCAGGTCACTCCCGATGTAGTAAACTCATTAGGTGGCAGCGCTCAATATGCCGGTGGTTATTTGGCTTATTCGGTGGGGGAACCAATCGTCGGAACCAATACTGGAACCAGTGTCACGCTTACACAAGGATTTCTGCAAACATGGCAAATGCTTGCCAAGCAGATTGCTTTAAAAGTTTATCTCGAAGGTTTATATGCCGGAGGCGGTTTGATGAACCAGGCAAAGAATGCAAGTGGAGCTCAAT
>CAZNRQ010000022.1:0-17697 GCA_964574845.1 uncultured Bacteroidales bacterium | reverse complement strand
ATATCGATGCTGTGTTCAGGGGTTTCTTCGTTTTTAAGGAACTTCCGAACTCTATGAAACGGTTTGTCCTCTCCTACCTTCCCAATTTCGACCTTAGTCTGGAAACAAGTTCGAAGACAATCGCCCGACAAGAGTTTGATTTTGACATAAAACTTTATAATGCCAACCCGGTGATCAATTACTTTGTTCCCGGGTCGAAGTTGTCGGGTAATTCTATCATTAGCGGGAATTTCAATTCAATAAACAATACGGCTGTCGTCCATTCCACCGCTTCTGAAATCAATTTTTATGATAAAAGGCTGCTAAACTGCACCATCAACTTCGAGGCAAATGCCAAAGATATGCATCTCGATCTGAAATCGGATTCGTTGAAGATTAGTGATAGTATCTGGATGGCAAATTTTGAAATCCATTCATTTGAAAAAAATGATAGCCTGCTTACCAGGGTATTATGGAATAATAAAGGCAAAGTGAATCGAAACTCAGGGAATATAAACCTATACACCTATTTCTATCACAACGACCAATCAATTATCGGGTTCCTTCCTTCGGAACTGACCATAAACGACTCAGCATGGGTTATTGATCCAAGAGGTAGTGTTACATTCGATACTGGTCGAATCTCCTTCAACAACATTATTTTATCCAATCATTTACAGAATATTGCTATAGGCGGAAACATTTCGCACAACCCCCAGGATGTATTTTCTGTTCTGTTCACAGGGTTTAATTCTTCGAACTTCGATTACCTTACTAATGCCATGGATTTCGACATGGATGGTATTATTAACGGGAGTTTCTATGCTTCCAACCTATACGACAACCCTGCCTATTATGCCGATATTAAGATCAAGGATTTCGGATTCAATCACGATAAACTGGGCGATGCAGTGATAATGAGTAAATGGGATGCGCTAAAGAAAGGTATAAACATCAAAGCTGAGATACTTTATACTGGCACCATTGGTACTAGTACACCTCTGTCAGTGAACGGCTATTACTATCCTTCAGGTAAAGAACAGAATTTCGATCTCGATATTGACCTGAATAATCTGCGGTTGAAGACATTGTCAAGATATATTGAGAGTTTTGGGAGCATCGTAAATGGTACAGCTATTGGGAAGCTGAAACTTAGCGGAACCAATAAAAGCCCTGAGCTTAAAGGTAATATTAAGCTGATGCGGACCTTTGTCCACATCAACTATCTAAATACTACTTACTCTCTGGCTTACGACAGTCTTAAGATCACCAAGAATGAATTCAATTTTCAAAACGTAATTTTAATTGACCAACCCTACAATGATACCGCCATTATGAATGGCACAGTAACTCACAAAAACTTCAAGAACCTGGTGTTTGATATAAGCATTCATCCTAAAAAGATTTACTGCATGAACACCAATGCCTCACTGAATGAGGTATTTTACGGAAGAGCATTTGCAAGTGGTGATGCACATATTTATGGCACTCCGGCTAATATAAATATGGATATTATCGCAAAAACTGAAAAAGGAACCCAGCTATTCATTCCCATTGGAGGCACGTCAAGTTTAAGTTCAAACGACTATATAACTTTCACAAGCAAAAGTCAAGATAGTACAGCTATAGACGCTAAAGGAACCGAGATTAAAGGCATCAATATGGATTTGTTGGTCAACGCAACAGATGATGCGGAAGTCCAAATTATGTTCGACCCCCGAACGGGAGATCGTATACGTGGTAAAGGCAACGGGAATATTCGCATTCTCCTTAATCCCGACTATGACTTTAGTCTTTATGGTGATTACGTGATAACCTCAGGGGATTATTTATTCACATTCCAGAACATTATCAACAAACGTTTTATAATTGATCAGGGAGGAACCATAAAATGGAATGGTGACCCTTATGACGCCATTTTGAACATTACGGCACGTTACAAGTTGAAAGCAAACCTTGGCAACCTGGGTGTGCTGAGCAGCGACAGCAATCGGAATATGCCTGTAGAATGTATCATTAATATCAACAATGTCTTATCAAACCCCGAATTTGATTTTGAAATTGATTTCCCAACGATGACTGATTTTGAAAAAGGCCCCTATTTATCAGTTATCAATCAAAATTTGAATAATAACTTCATCACTTTGCTCATTATGAACAGTTTTTATGGGTCAGGAAGTGGAATTGCAGGTAATACACTCGGTGGTGCCAGCCTGTTAGGAAAAAGCGCCAGTGAAGTGCTTTCAAATCAGTTAACCAACTGGTTGTCTCAGATTAGCAAAAAAGTGGATATAGGTATTAATTATCGCCCCGGACAAAACCTGTCACAGGAAGAAGTAGCCGTGGCGCTTTCTACCCAGTTATTTAATGACAAGGTACTCATTGAAAGCAATCTGGGTGTCAGTACCGGTCAAAATACCAGCAGTCAGAACTCAAACCAAATTGTTGGAGATGTTAATGTGGAGATTAAATTGAATAACACCCTGCGCTTTAAGGTATTTAACCGAACCAACGAGTTCGATGCCTTGCAGTACATTTCACCATACACCCAAGGACTTGGAATTGTCTACCGAAGGGAATTCAATAATTGGAAGGACCTTTTTAAAAAGCATCAGAAGAAACTAAAG
The DNA here is from genome assembly GCA_964574845.1 of uncultured Bacteroidales bacterium. Taxonomy (GTDB): domain Bacteria; phylum Bacteroidota; class Bacteroidia; order Bacteroidales; family CAIWKO01; genus CAIWKO01. The sequence continues at coordinate 15,091 of CAZNRQ010000022.1, read as the reverse complement.
AATTAGGTATCTTTAAGAAAAACTCTTTATTGGGTCTAGCTACTCAGCAACAGCTTCATGTGTTCTATTTGTTCCGGTGTTCCAAGAACAAACAACTTTGAATCGGTTAAAAGGCGTGTATTGGGTGACGGATTGATAAGGTATTTGCCATCCGAAGTCTTAAGCCCAATGATATTAGCGCCGGTCTTAATACGAATCTTTAAATCAGAAATCGTATGATTCAGAAACTCAGGATTCATGTCCTTGCAAACAAACTCTACCAAATTTGGCGAATCTTCGCCCGGTACAAAAATCATATTAAAGAAGTGAAGTACATCAGGATTAATAACCAGTGAAGCCATCTGGGCGCCACCTACACTTTCAGGAATAACCACACTATCAGCACCTGCTATCAGTAATTTTTGCTCAGCACTTTCGTTAGATGCACGACTAATGATCTTTATGTCAGGATTCAAGGCACGAGCAGATAATACCACGTACATATTATCAGCATCAATAGGCAGAGTTGTTATCAAGGCACGTGCACTGGTTATACCGGCATTGATCAGAGTCTCGTCAGTAGTGGCATCCCCCTCGACAAAAGTAATCTCGCGTAGACTATATTTTTGTACAATATCATGTACATTGTCTATCACAACAAAGGAAAGTTTATGATCTTTTAGACGAATAGCAGCTTGCTTTCCGTTACGGCCATATCCGCATATAATAACATGATTCTTCATTCTCTTAACTCTAGATTTTGTTTTATAATCACGATAAAAATTCCGTATCTCACCGTCAATAAAATAACTGGTGATAACGGACAAAGAATATGCAAAAGTACCTAAAGAAATAATAATAAGCACTATTGTGAATATTTTTCCATTATCAGAAAGCGCTCTGACTTCTTTAAAACCAACAGTACCAATTGTAATCACGGTCATGTAAGTTGCATCTAATAGAGAATATCCTTCGAGTAAAGTATAACCTGTAATACCAAATGCAATAATGATAAAGATCAGAATCAGGGCATAAAAAATTTTTCGAAAGTAGTTTAATGATATTTTTATATCCGATTTCCCGGTTTTAAGATCTGGTCGCCAATGGAACATTTTAAACAATTTTTAGGTAAACAATAGTTATGATACAGTTGGATCAATGCTTGTGATTGTCTGGCATTTTTAGCCTGAATGCCGCATTTCCCGTAATTCTTAATAATACTGTTTTTTTCGGCAGGCATTCGATCTAGAAAATCCAGAGCCCTATCAGCAATCTCAGAATCATCTTTTTTAGCTCCATAAGCAAACAAAAAGGGATAATAGTGTTAATGATCAAAAGATCAATTGTAGCTTTACCAGGCTTTTTCAATGCAAAGGGTGATAAAACGTCAAATGTATAATGATTTTTCCAATAATCGGAACAGGAAAAATGGAAAAGTTTGTGCAATTCCTTTACAGATCTACATTCCAATATCTTCGAAAATAATGCCGATGAACAATGAAGTAGAAATGCAAACTGTGCAATACGAATGGTCGGGAAATTAGCCGGACGACTTCGAAGAAATTTCCACATATGGTTTTCAATGGGTCGCAATTCGAACTTCTTTGATAAATAATCATATTCAACCTTAAGCTTGTTAGGATATTCATCATGAAATGTTTCTTGAAGAAGTCCTGCTTGGCCGAAAAGCAAGGCTTCTAATTGAAACAAATTATTCTTATGCTTTGATAAATATGCTAATGGCAATGACTTCGCAAGTAACTCGAATGGTTCAGAATAAAGGTTGAATCCAAAACTGCGGGCAAATGATTCATAAAAAGCTTGCTCCCAATTATTCTTGTATAAAGACAGCTTTACCTCTATATCATGGACTTTTTTTTGCAGCCTTTCGATGGAAACAGATTCAAGCCAGTGAGCCAAAATAAATCTATCTACAGAAGCCATCAACCCTATACAGGGGATCCAGTCTTTATTTTTGATAAAAACTTGATACTTCGCTATTAACTCATCATCAACAAATTCTTTCAACTCTAGTGTTTGAATAACATTCCCATGCTTATCGATAATCTCACGATCGTGCTCATAAACCACATGAAGTATAATATTATCATAGGCCCTATCTAATTGATGACTATGGGCAAACCAATCTGATGATCGCAGGTGAACCTCAACATTTCCAGCCCATAAAGTATCCGCTATGCGAACTTTGGCTCCCTGAAAATCGGGACCAGCATTGGTGTTGTAAACTCCCGAATATTTAATTTCCAGCTCCTTGCCATCAATAGTGGCTAAATTCCCTTTAAATCGCTGGTAACGCCAGATGTATTGCAAAAGATCTTCGTTCATGAATTCAGAATAAAAAACTCTCAATAAAATGTAATATTAATGGAGGTATAAAATTATAAAATTAAGTCAAAATAATTTGCTTATTCCTATTATTATTGTATTTTTGTAGTTAAATCAATGGAGTCACATGGAAGATCTTTCAGTTATTCTGCAGGGCCTTGAATACAAGATGCATCAGTTGATAAAAAGGCTTGAAGAGGTAAAAAATGAGAACATTGGTTTAAAAGCGAAACTAAATGTCTTACAAAAATCAGAAGAAGAAAATATACTAAAAATTAAATACTTAGAAGAAAAAAACAATATAATAAAGATAGCAAACTCTGTAGAAGGACCAGAAAATAAAACAAAAGCAAAATTGAGAATTAATGAAGTTTTGCGGGAAGTTGACAGATGTTTGGCACTATTAAATAAGTAAAATACCACAACCTGACTTATCTATGGAAGAGTTTTCGATAAACGTAAATATTGCAGACAGAACCTACAAACTCACTATAGAAAAGCAGGAAGAGGAAATTGTAAGAAAAGCAGCGAAGTTGATAAATGACAAAATAAAGGAATTTGCTTCCAACTATGCATTTAAAGACAAACAAGATCTGCTGGCTATGATAGCATTACAATATACGTCAAGTGCATTGAACTATGAGAACGCAAAAACTTACAACAATACACTTTTAAAAGACAAATTGATTGAACTTGATTTAATTTTAGACAAACATTTGGAAAAATAATTATCGTTCTTTGACTTTAACCAATTACCCGCATTGATTCAAAAACATCGTTTGATAAACTCAACATTTGTCAAATTAGAGCTAACTCTGTAATACTAGAACAGGCTTCAGTCCATCTATGATGGAATTTCGAATGGGCAACCTTTCGAGACGGTAGAAGTTCGACCAAAGCAGGAGGCTCTATTAGTGTTATATTGGGGTTTATATAAACTCTTTTGAATTCAGTGCGGGTTTTTTATATATATTAATCAACATAAAACTACCATTATGACAATTTTATTTATTTCAATTGCTGTTGTAGTCGGTTTGGCTATTGGAGCATTTGTTGCTTCCACCCTACTACGCAAATCAATAGAAAAGAAAGCTGAACACCTGCTGCGCGATGCTGAAAATGAGGCAGAAGTTATTAAAAAAGACAAAATGCTTCAGGCAAAAGAAAGATTCCTGCAGCTAAAGTCCGAACACGAAAAGGTAATCAACGAAAGAAACAACAACATATTAAAAACCGAGAATAGGGTTAACCAAAAAGAAGCTCTTATTACTCAGAAATTAGAAGAAGTCAGCCGTAAAGAAAAAGAACTTGTAACAGTTCGCGAAAATCTCAGCAATCAACTTGACTTGCTTAACAAAAAGAAAGAGACAATTGATCGTTTGCAGGCCGAACAAGCTGAAAGGTTGGAACATATTTCCGGCATGTCAGCATCTGAAGCCAAGGCACAACTGATTGATATGCTAAAATCTAAAGCACAAAGTGAAGCCGCCAACAATATCAGAGAGATAATTGAAGAAGCAAAGGATACCGCTAATCTGGAGGCCAAAAAAATTGTTATAAAAACGCTTCAACGTACAGCTGCCGAACATGCTATAGAAAACTCAGTATCAGTGTTCAATATTGATAACGATGAGATAAAAGGACGCATTATTGGTCGTGAAGGCCGAAATATTCGTGCTTTGGAAGCTGCCATTGGAGTTGAAATAATTATTGATGATACACCAGATGCTATTATTATTTCTGGGTTCGACCCAGTTCGGCGTGAGATAGCTCGTCTCTCGCTCCATCAATTGGTTACAGATGGTCGTATTCACCCAGCTCGTATAGAAGAAGTGGTAGCTAAAGTAAAAAAACAAATTGAACAGGAAATAGTCGAGGTCGGTAAGAAAACCACAATTGACCTCGGAATCCATGGAATGCATCACGAACTCGTACGTTTGGTAGGTAAAATGAAATACCGCTCATCCTATGGTCAAAACCTTTTGCAGCACTCCCGCGAAGTTGCTAATCTTTGTGCCACTATGGCTTCTGAACTTGGTTTGAATGCAAAACTTGCAAAGAGAGCCGGATTGTTGCACGATATTGGTAAAGTACCAGATACCGAACCAGAATTGCCACATGCAGTGCTAGGTATGAACCTGGCCGAAAAATTCAAGGAACATCCTGAGATTTGCAATGCCATCGGTTCTCACCACGAGGAAGTTGAAATGAACTCACTTATAGCTCCCATAGTTCAGATCTGTGATGCTATTTCTGGTGCGCGCCCGGGAGCACGTCGCGAAATTGTAGAATCGTATATCAATCGTTTGAAAGAACTGGAAGAACTAGCCCTCTCCTATCATGGTGTGGTTAAAACCTATGCTATACAAGCTGGACGAGAGCTCAGGGTAATTGTAGGTGCTGACAAAATATCCGATTCCGAAGCAAATACGTTGGCCTCTGACATTTCAACCAAGATTCAAAACGACATGACTTACCCCGGTCAAATAAAGATTACAGTTATTAGAGAAACCAGAGCTATCAGTTTTGCAAAATAGGTAATTAAAATCTTGTCTGCTTTCCATATTAAACCTGAGTTCTTATGGTTTATACCTATCCTTTTCCAATGCCGGCGGTTACAGTTGATTGTATCATTTACAGAAAAAATGAACAGAATTTTCATGAGGTTCTTCTAATCAAAAGAGGTAACGAACCATTTAAAAACCAATGGGCGCTTCCAGGAGGCTTCATAGAAATTGACGAAGAACTGGAAGATGCTGCCAAACGAGAACTCTTTGAAGAAACTGGGATAATACAAAATAAACTCACACAACTATTTACGGAAGGAACTGTTGGTCGTGATCCTAGGCACAGGACAATAGGTGTTATTTACTCAGGAGAATTTGAAAATAACGACAATCCCTTGAATGCAGGAGATGATGCAAAAGAATTACGGTGGTTTGCCATTCATAACTTACCTCAACTTGCTTTTGATCATAACAAAATAATTAACAAAGCATTTACAGATTATTTGAAAAATATAATCTAAATTTGGCTTCATGATTAAGAAAACCCTTAAAATCTGGAACAATTTATCCAATAATGGTGTTCGCGCTGAACATGATTTTGAAGACATTAAGAGGATTAGAATAGTTAATCAAGCTAGTATTATAGGGTTGACAAATACACTCATATATGTATTTATTTTAACACTTATTTCTTTATCAAAGATAGCAAGGCTGGAATTTGAATTCCAATTCATTTTTAAGATTTGTTTTCTACTCACAATTTCTCTTTTTGGCATTTTTACTTTTGTATTACTAAGGAAGTATGATTACAGGATAGGCAGTTTTTTCCAGCTTATCGCATTCCCAACATTAATGCTTTCTCTAAATATTGTTTTAGACAAATCAGGTACCGAATATTATGATTTTGCATTTTTTATTCTTGCTTTTTATTTGTTAAGACAGCGTCGAGGGTTGGCTATAATTTCAATTTATTATGCCTTACTTTTTGGTTTAGCAAAATACTTCGATAGGGAGGGTTCAAAGTTCTATATTTTTTCTGATACCAATTTATTATTCTATTACTTACACATTGTAATTGCTTTTATATCCAGTTTTGCTTTTTTGAGCCTGTTTATTACAGAATATGAAAAGAAACAAAAAGAAATTGAGTTTAAGAACATCTTACTAGAAAAGGCAGTTGCATCAGCCAATCAGAAAAGCGAAGAAATACAATTGCTATTAAAGGAATTAAGTCATCGTACAAAAAACAATTTACAATTGGTTTCCAGTATTATCAACATACAGTCTGGTAAAATAACCGATAGTATGGCCAAAGCGACCATCGATGATACCCGGGACAGAATATTTGCTATGGCTTTGCTTCATCAGAAACTCTACGTAAACGATAATCTGAACACTTTTTCTTTGTCAGACTATACAGAAGATTTAATTAACTATTTAATAAATATTTTTGACGATAAGTCAAACCCCGCCAATAACTTTAAGGATATCGACAGGATTGAAATGAAAATCGATAATGCCATACATATAGGACTAGTAATAAATGAGATACTGACAAACTCGTTTAAACATGGGATGTCGAAACCAAATGAAAAGTTTATTAAAATTTCAGTAAAGAAGGTTCCGAATCATAACATTGTAATTTCCATTTCGGACAGCGGCGAAGGCATTGTTCGAATCGCTGATGATAATTACTCAAAATCCTTTGGTGGAAGTCTAATATTTTCATTGGTTAAGCAAATGGATGGCGAGATTTCATTTAATGAGAATGGTGAAAATGAAGTTATTATACGTTTAAAGAATATTTTATGACAGTAAAAACCAAAATTCTAATCGTAGAAGATGAGATAATTATTGCCCATGACCTTAAACAAATTTTAAATCATGAAAACTATGAAATTTGCGGTATTGCTGACAGTTATGATGAAGCAGTAAAAATTTTCTGTCGCGAACATCCCCAGATAATTCTGTGTGACATTTACTTGAAAGGTGAAAAAACGGGGATAGATTTTGCTAACAAAATCAATGCGTTAAATAATGTCCCTATTGTTTTCATTACTGCATTCTCCAGCGATGAACTTCTCAGTAAGATTTCGGACAAGAACCATGTTTCTTATATAACCAAGCCATTTACTAATACCCAGGTGGTTGCTGCAGTAAATCTTGCCAAATACCGAATGAAAAATAACTATTCAGTCCCAATTTTAACATTCAGACAACAACAGGTTTTACTGGCCATAAAAGAAGGAATTGTTGAAAACAAGGCAATTGCCAACAGGCTTGAAATAAGCGCACAAACCGTTAAATTTCATAAGAAAAACCTCTTTCAGATATTTGCTGTTGCCAATACATCTGAACTTATTAAGGCTATAGCATTGCTATAATTTATTTATGAATTTCAGAAGGTTAGAATTTAACTTTCTTTTCTTTTTTACCAACTTCTGATAACATCTTCCTAACTTCGGACAACAACATTCGAAATTCTGATGATGCCGTTCTAACTTCAAATGACGCAGTTCTAACTTCTAACGAAACAGGTCTAACTTCGGATGACGCAGTTCTAACTTCGATGACGGTGTACTAATTTAAGAAGATGTATTCAACCTGATAGAACATAAAATTCGCATTGCGGAAGATACAATCCTAACTGCGAAAGAAGGTATAATATCCCAGGATGAAGCAACTCAAACTCTTCAAAACATCATTCTTTTCGTTGGAAGATAAATCGTTTAAGAAAGCAATACCAGAAAAACTTAACATTGGCTATTACTAAATTAGTAATTTTGCTAACCTTATAAACTTAAACTGACAATTCCTATGAGTCAAAACCTAAAATCCATCAAAAGCATTCACATTAATTACTCCATGGAAAACCCATCGAAACCATCTGAAACTGAATGGATAGAATCTTCAACGTTCATTGCATCCTTAAATGAGTACGATAAGAATGGTAATCTTATAAAAGCATCCTCCTATAATCAAGGTAACGAAATCCATGAGTATTATGAGTACATTTATGATTCTGACAACAATTTAATTGAAGAACTTTGCTATTTCGATGAAAATGAACTAGCTGAACACAAATTCATCATCTGGAATACTGACAAATTGCGTATTTCAGAAAAAGTGATCTATATGGAAGCCGGAAGCGAAAACATTACACATTTCTCATACAATTCGAGCAACTTATTGATAGAAAAGCATGTAGTAGATCATGATAACGAATTAGAAGAACTTGATATTTATGAATACATGAATGAGAAATTAATTTTAGAACGTAAGTTCGATTACGAAAACAAACCTGTTTATTCTAAAAAATACAATTACAATAAGGAAGGGTATGTGTCGGATTACGAATATTCTTCTCCTGATCCCTACGAATATGTAAGGTACGAATATTTCTACGACAAAAAAGGTGAGCGTATAAAAACTCTTCACTACAACTATAAAAATCAGCTTATTGAAAAGAACCTGATGGAATTTGACGAAAAAGGAAATATGATTGAAATGCAAGAAGAAAACCAGAAATCAAATAAGATTACCAGATTGTATTACGATGACAATAATAATCAGATTAAGCAAGAAGAATTTAACCAAAACGAATTACTGATCACTAGCATTGAGCGTACGTTTAATTCAGAAAATAAACTTATAGAATCGCTGGTTTACATGCAGGATCCTGATGATGGAGTTCAACAGATGTATGCATATAAATACGAATATGATTACTGGCAAGAATAATTAACTTTTTCTTTGTTTTATATTATATTGTCTATTTTAGATCTAATTAATTTACAATAAACCTAGTTATTGAATCGATTAGCAATGATATTGGTACACCAAGGATACCTAATTATCAGACAATCTCTTAACCAATTAAACATTGTTATATCATAATTAATTAAATTTCAACTCTCCCCGACGGGAATAAGTATTTTAAAAGTCGGAAAATAGCAGAAAATTTAACAAAAGCTCCTAACCTTCGAAACTATTTAATAAATTTGTCAATACATATTAGCCTATTTATGAAAAGAATCTGTTATTTAATATTTGTTGCTCTCTTTTTATTTTTTTCCAAAAACGTTCTTGGTCAAAGAGGAAAAAATGGCGCAAAAGTTATTACATCTACTAATACTATTGTTAACGAATATACCACATTAACTGCAAATGCCACAGCTGGTTCTTCAGCCATCACTGTAGCATCCAATACGTTGAATGCAAACAATCGTTTTGGAGCTGGCAATATTCTTGCAGCAGGCGACTTAATATTTATTGTACAAATGCAGGGTGCTGAAATCTCAGGTGGGCAATGGTGGGCTGGTTATGGATATATTTCGAATTATTTCAATGCAGGTTTGTATGAATTTGCAGAAGTTATCTCTGTTCAAGGTAGTAATACTATTAACCTATTATGTGGGTTGACAAATAACTACACTTCAGCAGGTAAAGTTCAAATTGTTCGGGTTCCTAGATATACCACTTTGACCATTAACAGTGGTGCTGAATTAACCTGCGATACCTGGGACGGGAACAAAGGAGGCGTTCTGATTATTGAAACCTTAAATAATATTGATATAAATGGTGCAATAAATGCTTCAGGGAAAGGTTTCCGTGGTGGTAGTGTTTCTCCTTCTGCCAATCAGGTTGATGTTGGAAGTTATTGTACAACTGATTCGACAGCAGGAGCAAAAAAAGGTGAAGGAATTGGTGCAAATGGTCTTTCAGATGGTATATATGGAAGAGGTGCCCCAGCAAATGGTGGAGGTGGCGGAAATGCTCACAATGGTGGAGGCGGTGGTGGCTCAAATACCAGTTTATTCTTTGCATGGAATGGGGCAGGATTTCCGGATACAAGCACAAGCGCTACATACATACAAGCTTGGGATTTGGAAACAACATCTACTGTGCCCACAGGTGTCCCTTTTCATAAAAATGCTTCTTATGGTGGTGGTCGTGGTGGTTACACATTTTCCAGTGCAGATGTGGATGCGCTTACGATAGGTCCAGTTAACAGTTCCTGGGGAGGTGATTGGAGGAGAGTTAATGGAGGTTTGGGAGGATGGCCTTTAAATGCAAATGAAAACGGCCAATCCAGATTGTTCTTTGGTGGTGGCGGAGGAGCTGGTAGCCAGAATGATGGATGGGGTGGTGCAGGAGGTAACGGTGGAGGGATCATATACTTAATGTCGTATAGCACCGTGTCAGGTACAGGAACAATAACTTCCAATGGAAACAATGGCGTAAATTCATTTGGCACACCGACCCTAAGCAAACCTCATGCAGGCGTCGATGGCTCTGGTGGTGGCGGTGGAGGTGGAGCTATTGTAATCAATGCTAGTGCAGCTATTTCAAATATCTCAGCGTCTACAAATGGAGGAAGTGGAGGCTCACAGATTAAAACAAAATACTTTATTACGGCTGCTAACATGGAAGCAGAAGGTCCAGGTGGTGGTGGTGGTGGTGGTTATATTGCTATCTCGAACGGAACCATTTCTAGGACCTCCAATGGAGGTGCTAATGGCACATCTACAGCGGTTTCACCTGAAAATATTGGAGTAACGGAATTCCCTCCCAATGGCGCTACTAAAGGCGGTCCGGGAGTAAATAATGCTGCTGTTACTAATTATAATATTACTGCCTCCAATGTTATTGCTTGTCAAGGCCAACCAGTTACTCTTACGGCATCAATTATAGGAACCTTACCTCCAGGCTCTTCTTATGCTTGGTATTCTAGTGAATTTGGATCAACAACTTTATCAAATTCATTGACTCTCAATATCCCCAATCCACAAACTACTTCCACTTATTATTTTGGAGTTTGCCCAGGGACTTTCAGGTTAGCAGTTACCTTAACTGTTTCTGCGTTTTCGCCTGAAGCCGGCACAAACCAATCAATTTGTAATGGGTCCTCCGTTAATCTTAATGCTACCGGAGGAACCACTTACAGTTGGTTGCCAGCATCAGGTTTAAGTAATACAAGCATTCCAAACCCTGTTTGCACGGTAGGAACAACAACACTATATACGGTACATATAACCAATGCTGATGGTTGTCAGGCAAATGATACAGTAAGAGTTACTGTCAACAGCTCTGCAAATGCAACAATAACTCCTCATTCGGCTATGTGCGTCAATTCAATCCCGGTTACATTATCTGCGGCACAAAACGGTGGAGTTTGGTCAGGTTCTGGAATTACCAACCCAGTAACAGGGACCTTTAATCCAGCATCGGCTGGTATTGGGAACGTTCAAATAACATACACCATTTCAGGTACTTGCAGCGATTCTGACACTACTCATATCTTAGTAAATGCAGCACCAGTTATTAACCTGGGCCATGATACTACTTTCTGTCAAGGTGGCACTTTATTTCTTAATGCAGGGAACACAGGTTCAACATATTCCTGGATACCAGGTGGAAGTTCTTCGCAAACTCTAAATGTAAGTTCTTCGGGTCAATATATAGTGCAGGTAACTAATGCAGCCAGCTGTTCCAATAGAGACACAATCAATGTAACGGTTAATACCAGTTCGAATGCTACTATTACTCCGCATCTACCTGTTTGTGTCAATTCAAGCCCGATAAGCCTTACAGCAGCTCAAACAGGTGGAATATGGTCAGGCCCAGGGATCACTAACCCCTCAACAGGAGCTTTTAATCCATCAACCGCTGGTGTTGGCAACATTCAGATTATTTATACTATATCAGGTAGCTGTGGAGATGCTGATACTACCCATATTTTAGTAAATGCCTTACCTGTTGTTAATTTGGGCCATGATACTACTTTCTGTCAGGGTGGCACTTTAATACTTAATGCAAGCAATCCAGGTTCAACTTATGCCTGGACTCCCGGTGGAAGTACATCGCAAACTATTAATGTAAGTGCTTCGGGTCAATACATAGTTCAGGTAACTAATGCGGCCGCTTGTTCCAAAAGAGACACGATCAATGTAACTGTCAATACCAGTTCGAATGCTACTATTACACCACATCTTCCTGTTTGTGTCAATTCAAGTTCGATAAACCTTACTGCAGCTCAAACGGGAGGACTATGGTCTGGCCCGGGAATCACCAATCCTGCAACTGGAGCTTTTAACCCATCGACCGCCGGTGTCGGCAACATTCAAATCATTTATACTATTTCAGGTACGTGTGGCGATTCTGATACTACTCATATCATGGTAAATGCCTTACCCATTGTTAATTTGGGCCATGATACAACTTTGTGTCCGGGAAATTCCATTCTGCTTAATGCCGGGAATCCCGGTTCAACATATGCTTGGACTCCAGGTGGCGCGTCTTCTCAGACACTTAATGTATCCACTGCTGGCCAATATATTGTGCAGGTTACAAATGCAGCTACCTGCTGGAAACGGGATACAATTAATGTGCTATTTAACACTAATGCCAATGCCACAATCACTCCTCATACACCATTATGTTTAAATGCAAGTCCGGTCAATCTTTCGGCTGCTCAAACAGGCGGAATATGGTCAGGTCCCGGTATAACCAATCCTTCCAACGGTTCTTTCAATCCTGCATTGGCCGGACCTGGGAACATTCAAATTATCTACACTATTTCGGGGATGTGCGGTGATTCTGACACCACTCATATTATGGTAAATGCGCTACCTGTTGTTTATTTGGGACATGATACCACTTTATGTCAGGGCAATTCTATACTATTGAATGCAGGAAACCCTGGTTCAACCTATTTATGGACGCCCGGTGGAGCTACATCTCAGACTATAAATGTAAGCACATCTGGGCAATATATTGTTCAGGTAACCAATGCCGCTACCTGTTCTAAGAGGGATACTATAAATGTGAACTTCACTCCAATGGCCAACCCTACTATAATACCGCATAACCCTATGTGCGTTAATGAAACTCCAATAATTCTTGCAGCCGTACAAACAGGTGGTATATGGTCAGGGCCGGGAATAACCAATCCTACAACCGGAGCATTTAACCCGGCAGTTGCAGGATCCGGCAACATACAGATTATATACACCATAACCGGTGCTTGCGGTGCTGACGACACCACACATATTATTGTGAATCCATTGCCCGTGGTTAATCTCGGTAATGACACCACTTTATGTCAGGGAAGTACACTATTGCTTAATGCTGACAACCCAGGTTCAACCTATTTATGGACCAACTCTACGACCAATCAAACGTTAACAGTTTCTTCAGGAGGAATTTACTGGGTGGAAGTTACCAATACAAACCTATGCTCAAAGCGTGATAGTATTATTGTCAATGTAGTTCCGGTTGCTAATGCTACCATCAATCATATTAATCCTGTTTGTAGTAATATTTCACCTTTCAATTTGGTTGCAGCACAGACGGGTGGTATATGGAGTGGAAACGGCATCAGTAGCAACACCAATGGAACCTTTGATCCTTCTCTTGTTGGTACTGGAAATACTATTATTACTTATACCATTGCAGGTACCTGCGGGAATATGGATACTGTTCAGATTATGGTTCTGCCTTCGCCTTTAGTATCGACTGACACTGTAAATCCTGGTTGTCCTGATTTCAATAATGGGGCCATCATATTGCAAACTTCAGGAGGGACCATTCCCTATACCTATACTTGGAGTAATGGTGAAAGTGGAAATTCATTAATTAATCTAACAAATGGAGTCTACACTGTCACAGTAACCGACCTAAATAATTGCAAGGAATTAAGGACAGTGCAGTTCGAAATTCCCATGATTGATTGTGTGGCACCAGTGATCTATGTTCCTAATATCTTTTCACCAAACGGAGATGGACAAAATGATAATTTATATGTCAGAGGTCAAGGCATCAAATCTTTAGAATTTGTCATATTTGACCGCTGGGGCGAAAAAATATTTGAGACCACTGAACAATCCATTTTCTGGGATGGCAAGTTTAAGGGAAAAGACATGCCTGTAGGTGTTTATGCTTATTTATTGAAAGCTACGATGAACGATGAACAGAAGATAGATAAAAAAGGTAATATTTCTCTGGTGAGATAATTATAAACTGCTCATGGGAAAATAAGGATATAATTTAACATCCCTGAATTCTCTTTCCTTATTATAACAAGGTATTTTGCTCTGACTTTTATTTTTCTAATGAGCATGTGCCGCTTTGTTTATGGCATTTGATTTGCTAAACCTAAAAACACTTTTTAATAAAAAACAAACATACTGTAAAGCCCGTCAGCCAATTGCTGATGGGCTTTATTATTTCTTATCCCGTCCAGAAACTCGTCATTTTCGGTAAACAGCCCATTTTCATCGGTGAACACCCCTAATTCATCTGTAAGAGCATTCACCGAATACAGACGATTACTCACCGACCTAAACGACTGTTTCGTAGAATAAATTTGTTTTGAGCACCGTTCCGGGTGCACCTTTGTGTCATAATTTAAAAACACAAAGCCATGAAAACAAAATGTAAGATCATCTCATTAATTGCCATAATGATATTCTTTTCGGCACAATCATTTGCCTCTTCCGCAGACAAAACAACTACCTCCAATAAAGCTACGCAGGTTCAGCAGTACATCAATAAAGCTATAACCTATCCTGAATTTGCCAAGTCGAACGGGCTGCAAGGTTTTGTTCTGGTTCAATACAATGTCAACGATTCTGGCAAGATTAAAATTGCCGCCATTAATGGCAGCAACCAACAACTGATGAGCTATGTTCAGAAGCAATTGGGCAGTCTCAAGGTGCCATTAGGTGAGATCAGGGATCAGTATGCTAAGTTCGTCTTCAAGTTATATTAAACCATAGTCAAAATATTTTATTTACCCATCTAAAACAACAAAGCATGAAAACACAAGTAATTTTAAGATCACTTACTATTTTAGTAGTAATGATCTTTACAGCACAGATCAGTATTGCAGGAGTTCATGATCCCAAAGCAGCCACTGCCCTGAAAAAGGTTATGGAAACACAAGTCCCTTATCCAAACTTTGCTCAGGAGAACTTACAAACAGGATTTGCAGTCATCTCTTTCGATGTAGACAACAACGGAAAGATACTGCTGAAACAGATCAATGCATCCACAACTGAATTTAAGGAGTATGTTGAAGAAAAGTTAAAGGATATTACCCTTGAAAATCCCGAACTCTACCAGGGCGAAACCCAGTATTACCGCTTCGATTTCAAATTGATCAATGATTATTGAGATCTTATGTCCTCTTGCGGATAAAAAAAGCTCCTGAGTTTTCAGGAGCTTTTTTATAAGATCTTTTCTGAAATGAACTTCTT
>CAZNRQ010000021.1:0-18175 GCA_964574845.1 uncultured Bacteroidales bacterium | reverse complement strand
CAAAGCACTGGCAGATGCCAATCTGAAGACTTCAGATATTGACGAAATTATCCTGGTAGGTGGTTCGACCCGTATTCCTATCATTCAGAAAATGGTAGAAGATTTCTTCGGAAAAGCTCCTTCCAAAGGTGTTAATCCTGATGAAGTTGTTGCCGTAGGTGCTGCTATTCAAGGTGGTGTTCTTTCGGGCGAAGTAAAAGACGTTCTGTTACTTGATGTAACTCCTCTTTCGCTGGGTATTGAAACCCTGGGCGGTGTGATGACCAAACTGGTTGAATCAAATACCACCATTCCTATAAAGAAGTCGGAGACATTCTCGACAGCTGCCGACAACCAAACTTCGGTGGAGATACACATTCTTCAGGGAGAAAGACCCATGGCAAGCGGCAACAAGAGTATAGGACGTTTCCATCTCGATGGCATTCCCCCTTCACCCAGAGGTATTCCTCAGGTGGAAGTAACCTTCGACATTGATGCCAATGGTATACTGAATGTTTCGGCCAAAGATAAAGCTACAGGCAAATCACAGCAGATTCGCATCGAAGCTTCTTCAGGACTGAATGAGCAGGAAATAAAACGAATGAGAGACGAGGCTGCTGCCAATGCCGAAGAAGACCGCAAGGCCAAAGAAACCATTGATAAGATCAATGCTGCAGACTCTATGATATTCCAGACCGAGAAACAAATGAAGGAATATGGAGATAAGATTCCGGCCGACAAAAAAGAGCCTATAGAAAGTGCATTAAAAGAACTGAAAGAAGCTCATCAAAACAAAAACATAGAAATGATTGACGCTGCTATGGAAAAAATGAACACCGCTTGGCAAGCAGCCAGTCAGGATATGTATAATGCTTCACAACAACAAGGTCCTACAGATCAACAGAATCAGGGAACACCTCCCAATGAAAACCCCGGTGGTGGAAACGATAATGTAACCGATGTGGATTTTGAAGAAGTAAAAGAAAAATAACAATAGAAAAAAGCGGATGCTTAGGTGTCCGCTTTTTTTTTCTTTGATGATTACTATCAGCTAAATAAATTTGTATCTTTGTTCAAACAATAAAAAAAAGACTTTATGAAAAAATTATTACTCTCTTTAAGCATAATCTTGTTGCTAAGTCTTACGCTATCAGCTCAGGACACTTTAGTAACCTATAAATTTAAGGTAGCTCTCGACAGTTCGCAGACATACGGAAATGCTTACAATGTTGACAATATTGTTCTCCGTGATACTTCTTACCATATAAAATTGATCTACTCAAGTGGTGTTGACGGAACAGCTCCTGCTGATTATCGTCTTTCATCTACCGGTTGGGCAAACGGAATGGACGTAAAATACTATTATACCACTTTTGCCAGTACTGCTTATACCAATATTCTGATATCAAGTCGTCAGAAATCATCCAACACAGGACCTAAGGATTTTAAACTACAATATAAAGTAGGTAGCGGTGGCACCTGGACCGATGTTACCGGTGGAGCTTACAGTTGCGCCAATGATAACTTCATTTTAGGAACACTCACTAACGTACCCTTGGGCACAGACGCCGACAATCAGGCGGTTGTTTTATTGCGTTGGGTAATGACCTCAAACACTTCTGTAAATGCAGGAACCGTTGCAGCAGCAGGAACTTCAGGAATTGATAACATCTTTATCCTCGGAACCCCGGTAGGCGTTGGCATCAACAATAATAATCTCAGCGAAAGCATCAGCATTTATCCAAACCCTTCCAACGGAAACTTTGTGATCAATAATCCTTCGGAAAACTACCTTTCCGTTGATGTATTAAATATCCTCGGAAGCTCGGTGCTGAAAACACAATCTTCGGAAAAGTACATTAATATCAATCTCGAAGGTGCTTTGAAAGGCATTTATTTCGTTCAATTGGAAAACAAACAAGGACAGAAAATTGTAAAGAAACTGATTATAAAATAAATTTGTCAGTACTCTGAATCAAGGGATGTTTAGTGATAAACATCCTTTTTTTTTCACATTATTATGCTTCGTCGATTTATAGTTTTCTGTTTCCTACTTTCTCTTTTCATTCATGGAAAGGCTCAGCAAGACCGTCCCATGCGCGTGGAAATAGAAGCCAAATCGAATTCGGACAATTACCACATCATCCCTTTCGGGAAAAAGGGAGTGCTGCTTTTCTATCAAAGCGATGCCAACTGGCAGCAAGGCAATGCCAACTGGATTTTTTCTCTCTACGATGTCAACTTCAAAGAGAAATGGACCAAAACTTATTCGGACAGCAGATACAAGACTCTTCGTTTGCAGGATAAGGACGAGGACAATCTGTATCTTTTCCTGCAAAAAGCCATTGGTAAGAATCAGAAAGATGATTTCTCTATTGTCACCATCAACATTAATTCGGGCGAGGTACACAGTGTGAAAGGTGTGAATCCCGATCACTCGGATGTGAACCTGTTTAAGGTGCAGAACCAGATGGCTTATTGTGCCGGTGCCACCGTTCCTTCTTTAGGAGCCGAAATAGGACAGGTGTTTTTCAGCCTGACACTGGTTCCTTTCTTTTCGGGATATACGTTGTTGCACTATCATCCTTCCTTCTTTACGGTTGATCTGGGAAGCGGAAATATTAGCAGCATCAAGGAAAAACCCAAAGGACAGGCATGGGTGGAAAGCATGGAAACCAACCCCTCGAAGAACTCACTCTTTCTGACCATCAAGAACCATATCCCCTCGCACAAGAACTTCATGTATCTGAACGAATACGATGCCAAAGGCAGCAAGCTCAGCTCCATGGAGCTTTCGACCAACAACAAAAAGCGTAAGCTGAATACGGCAAAACTCCTGAACCTGGGCGACAGTGCCGAGATCATCATAGGCTCTTATAATAACAAAGTAAACGGCTACGGGGCCAATGCCGCCAACAATGCTTTCAAAGAGTATTCCTCGGGCATCTATTTTACCCGTGTGGCAGGCGGACAACAAAAATTGATCAAATTCTATAACTTCGCTGACCTAAAAAGTTTTTCCTCTACACTGAATACCAGCCGCGCCCTGCGACTGAAACAAAAAGAAATTCGCAAAAAGGCTCAGGGCAAAGAGATTTCTTTCGACATCTCTATGCTGCTTCACGACATCATTGTAAAGGACAGTCAGTATATCTTTATTGCCGAAACCTACCGTCCCGAGTATCATAATGTTTCTTACACCACCTACGATTATTACGGGCGGCCCAACACCTCTACTTATTCCGTTTTCGACGGATACCGCTATTCGGATGCCATCATCATGAGCTTTGACAAGCAAGGAAACCTGCTTTGGGACAATAGCTTCGAGATGAACGACGTGATTTCCATGAACCTCGACGAACGTGTGGAAGTGATGTTCAGCGAAGGCGATATTATACTTACCTATAGCAATGAGGGCGAGATAGCCTCGAAGATCATTCGCGGCAGCCAGGTGGTGGAAGGCAACACCTCCACTCCTATTCAAACCAATTACAAGAACGACAAACTGCTATCGGACTATAACAGCGATATGGCCTACTGGTATGGCAGCTATTTTATCTCTTATGGCTACCAGCGCATCAAGAATACGAGCCCCGGCGATAAATCGAAACGAACGGTTTTCTATTTTAATAAGATTGGGTTTTATTAGGAAGAAGCAGGAAGTCCGGAGACCGAAGACCGAATAAGTAAATGGTTGACTAAGGAAAACGTATACAATTACCCTATCAGTTCCCCAATCCTTTGAATTCTGCACGCTTTTATTAAAACCTGTTTCTATGCTGCAGCAAAATACAATTTAGGCTAAAGCCGAAAATTTGTCTATTTATGAACCCCGACTTAAAAGTCGGGGCTATTGATAATTGATCATCGGTGTTGATTTGAAAATTTTTTATCACATTCATTCCATATTCAACAAATTTTTTATTTTTGAAACTATATTTATCGGCCTTTTAAAATCAAAGCAATCCGTTGCTTTTAAACAACAATAAAACATTGATTACTTACAATTAAACCAACAAAGGAGGAAGAAATGATCAACAAAAAAAACTTATTCGTTATGGCCTGCATGATATGCAGCCTATGGTTTTTACCATCTTTACAAGCTCAAACCGGGAGCAGTACTTATAAATCTGTGGTGATAGGTACACAGGAGTGGATGGTGAAAAATCTGGATGTTACCACCTTTCGCAATGGAGATCCCATTACAGAAGTGACCAAAGACCTGGACTGGAAAAAAGCAGGCGACAGCAAACAACCTGCCTGGTGCTATTATAATAACAGTGCAGGAAACAATGATGTTTATGGCAAGATGTACAACTGGTGGGCTGTTAGCGACCCCCGTGGTTTGGCTCCGGCAGGTTGGAGAATTCCAACGGATGAGGATTATAAAAAACTTATAGAATTTTATCTGAAAGATAAAAAAGTGGCTTATGCAGCCCTGGTAAATGGCGGTATCTCCGGGTTCAATGCTATGATGGGTGGCTGGAGAGGCTCCATGATAGGCGACTTTAAAGATTTTTTCACCTATACCGCTATATATTCTGCCTCAGACATCAAAGGAAAATGGGGTTCGTATTTCGAATTCAATGCCGAGTTTGGAGGAGTTGATCTGCGCTCAGGAGGAAAAGGAATGGGTGGGTATGTTCGCTGTATAAAAGAATAGTTTGCTTACACACTGAACCGTAATACCCATCTGTCAACAGTTATACAAAACTGTTGAGATGGCTCATTTCACCGAACGCTTAAATTCAAGCAAGGCCAGCTTCTCTATTAAGTAGGGCCAGGTTTGTATGCTTCGTACATTGGGTTGCAGTGTGGACACCAGGGTGGATTCGAAAGAGGATGATTTGGCTACTTTCATTTTGGCACGGTAATCAAGAGGGAACTTTACCCCGCTCTTGATCAACAAATGGGATTGGTAGTTGGCTTGCTTTTCTTCTTTGGTCTTGCCGTTGGTGCTGACACAAAAGATCACTTCCACGGTATTGTCGGCGGCAGGTTTTGCCAGGTACTTTTCGTTGTCGTAGGTATGTATGATCTTGTTGAAAGTCTGGTAATGCAAAATATAGATCTTATATTTTACCGAATCAACGGGCACCAGTTTCAGCGTTAGCTTGCTTTTGATGGGGAATGCATAGCCGCCTTTGGCTATGGTATCGAACTTCTGGGCAGAAACACCGCAGGCAAACATGCCAAAGAAGAGGACTAAGATGAGTTTTTTCATTTTGTAGTTTTAATTAGTAAGTCGGAGCCACGAAATTGTCAGTATTTTCCTATTTAAATTTCCAATCGTAAAGAGCCATCGAAATAATGACTTCGGGCCAGGTTTCTATTCCGGAAATTTTAGCTCTTACCGGCATTATGCTCGTCTTGATCCATTGGTCATGACCTACAATGAACATTCTGGCACTGTATTCCAGGGTATACTTGAACGGATTGTAAACCTTGAGCATCATCATTTCGCTTTTTTTATCCTTCACTTCCTGAGTTAACTCCACTTCAAGCGTTTTTTCAGGATGCAGGTTTTCTTTTACCACTTTCATTGAGGTGATCTCTTTTTTGTCGGCCTCCACTTCTATATAAAGTTTCTCGTTGGCAAAGATCTGAAGAGCGTCATCTTTAACAAAATAAGGAGAAACAGGGACTTCCTGTTGGTAGAATTTCTCCTGGTCGACAGGCAATTTCAGGGTGTAGGCTTCCCGGTTGGGTTTCTCATTTTGAGCATAAGAAAATGTCAAACTCATGCTCAGTAAAATGGTAATGAATGCGCTTGTTCTCATTTATTCTTTGTTTTTGTTAATACTGAAAGGGTATGATCGCTATACTTGAAGGTTTCAAAGATAATTATTTTATGTTAGGTTGCTGTTGCAGGGGCTAACATAATGTCGTCCCTCTGGGACTCTGGGTTACAATATTATGTTTTCATCTACCAAAATGCCGTCCCTACGGGACTCCTTTGCATCCGTATTTTCTGTCCTATGGAGCGACGAATGCCTCCGGTCAAATAGGGAATATAGTTCCGGAGGAACGGCATTTTGGTAGAAAATCATTAGCCCATAAATTGAGTCCTGTAGGGACGACATTTTAAGGCTATTCATAATATTCGAATAAATATTCAGGTTTATATTCGACCTCGAATTTTTGCAGAAAATCAATATATTCTTCTCTAAAACTTCTTGTTTTGTGATGATCTTCCTGTCTCATTATATAATTTATGACATCGTCACGCTGGCTTCGACTATACGAAAAGGCGCCATAACCTTCCTGCCATTCAAATTTACCCCTGACAACCTTCTGCTCATTGATCCATCGTGAACTATTTGATTTTACTTTTTGCACAAATTCAGAGATAGAAATGGTGGGTGGCAGACCCGTAAAAATATGTATGTGGTCTTTCCAGCCACCAACCGCTAACAGAGTGGATTCTTTTCGAATGATACCGGCAATATATTTGTGAAGTTCATCGCGCCAATCGCGTGTAATTATGTTTTCGCGGCCTTTTACAGCAAAAATTACCTGAATTGAGATTTGTGTGTAGGTGTTTGCCATATTTTTATAATGTCGTCACTCTTTGACTCTAATTTATCGCTGTCTATTTCCTCCTCCTACCATAATGCCGTCCCTATGGGACTTTGGTTTATCGTTATTTTCTTTTTCACTACCATAATGTCGTCCCTACGGGACTTTCTTGTTTTTAATTTCAGTTCTCATACCAGATAGCTTTTAGAGTAGGGTGATAGCATATATTATGAGCCCTAGTAAAAACGCAAGGAATAATGCCCCTCCAATTATTGCAGTTATTGCGTACCCTTTCCCCTTAAGTTCATTCGGTTTTTCTTTTATACGACGCAAGCCAATAATACCCAAAATCAATGCAGCTACTAGTAAAAAAATGCTAAAAATATCTGCTACAGGCACGAATAATAACCCATAACCAATTAATGTCAAAATAAATGCCGTTTTGGTAATTTTTTCTACCTTCCGGCTATCAACCGTGGTAGTTTTTACTTCTGGAGTTATTTCTTTGTTTGTTGCTGACAGTTTGACCGTATCGGCCACCTTTGTTTTTATACTATCGGGAGGGTGATTAATATTTTGCAACAGAACCTGTGGTTTTTCTGTAATGATTATTTCGGATAAGATTTCATTATCCGCCGAAGCCAGCAACGGTTCTTGTATATTCTCAGTAGTATCGATGGGTGATGATGAAGGGTGTTTTTTGAATAAAGCCTGGGCATCACCTATTTTGCCAAGTAATGCGGGCGATTGAAAATAATATCCTTTCGAGTATTTTTTCTTAATAAAGGCAAAATTGCTGGTAAGATTGCAGGAAGCCAGAAAACAGGCTATAATAAGCAGCAGTATGATTGGTAAATTCTTAATTGATTTCATTACTTTTTGCAGGTTGGGTTACAATCTTTCTCCCCCCAAAATTACCATTTCCACCCATCCCGCCAAAATATTTCAACAAATATTTTTCATATCATGCCGCTTCCCTTGCCAATCCTTATAAAGCGCTTAGGCTAGGTAAATTAAATGTTAAATTGTTTTTTCACTCCAATAGACATTTATATTTTAGCAGAATTTAAGATGTCTTATTATTTAAAATATAGTAAAATGGAAAAAAAAATGACCTCCAAATTCCACTGGATAGTGCTAATAAACTAGAGTGGATACTAGCACATCCTGATAATATCATCCGCATTGTGGGCGATGGCCATCTGCGCTGGATTTACTTTACCGACCGGGAACCGTTTACGTGTTGCAGAAGCCTGAAATATATGATGCGTAGATTGCCGAAAGATAGTTTTTTCAGAGGACATGAGAGTTACATCATCCATATGAAATACGCTTTATTTTACTGGTATGTTGGTTTGTCGATAGAAATATTAATGTACAAGGACCAAATGGCGAGGGTAAGCAGAGATTATTTTTGGTCGTTCGAAAACATGAGTGAGCATTTTCCGAATTTACAACAAATTGATTCTGAAGATGATTTACCTGATATCGAAAAGTCATAACCATAGTGTATTGTATTTTAAAATTCTTATAAATTTGCTTAGTCTTTTAAGTTAAATCAGTCAACACTAACGTCTAACCCATAAAAAATACAACTATGGCAACAGAAATTCAAATTAATTCGCTCACGGTGCTTTTGG
This sequence comes from uncultured Bacteroidales bacterium, assembly GCA_964574845.1. Classification (GTDB taxonomy): domain Bacteria; phylum Bacteroidota; class Bacteroidia; order Bacteroidales; family CAIWKO01; genus CAIWKO01. The sequence goes on along the minus strand of CAZNRQ010000021.1, from coordinate 10,037 downwards.
CCGACCGCAAAGCCAAATATTCTGATCTGATTCAACTGGCTTTGAATCAAAACGCCTCGGCAGTGCCTGCGCTGGCAGGTATCACTTATGATGATACGGCCATGCACGGATATGGCAACGCTTTGCAAGTTTTGGTGACAAAATACAAGGCTACACCTCCCCAGGCTACCAAGGCCGAGGTGGATTTGGGTGTGAACAAGCTGGTGGATGCTTATGATCAGAATGCCGGCGAAATTCAGGCCATCGCCCGCAGCAAAGCCCGTGCTGCCGGCGATGTAAATGCAGGTATTTTAATTGTACAAAATGCAGGCTATCTGCTCAAAAGCCCCAAGAGTGCCGTGGAAAACACCTTTATGGTGCAGGCCGATGGCCCGGGAGCGGTGAAGGTTAAAACCAAATCGGTAGCAAAACGAGCTGTATATATTCGCGAAGGTGGAAAGACTTCAGGCAAAGAAGTGGTGCCCCTTAAGGCTGAATTGATGCCTTGGTTTATCAGTACCGAAAACGATATCAGGGTCGAAAACTTGGAAAGCGGAGCATGGTATGCTTTTCGTGAAGCCTATATAGTGCCGGTGAGCCGCAAGACCAACAGTCCTACCCCTGAAACCAATGTTGAGAAAAAAGTGACCCCCACCCAAGTCACCAAGGCACACAAACGCACCTTTCAGGCCGAAAATGATTCCAACTACAACTTCGGACCCTGGAACTGGGTAGTAGTTCAATAAAGAAGGCAAACTACAGGTAAGTAGCGGCTAAAGACAACTTATACAACGCTTTGCTCCGGAAAAGTTATTCCAGCGGCAGTCGTTATAACGACTGCCGCTTTCTTTATAACGACAGCCGCTTTCTCGATTAAGGCAGCTGCTTACTTGATAACGACTGCCACTTTCTTGATAACGACTGCCGATTTCTTGATAAGGACTGCCGCTTACTTAATAACGACAGCCGCTTTCTCGATTAAGGCTGCCGTTTTCTTAATTAAGGCAGACGCTTTCTTGATTAAGGTTGCCGCTTTCTTGATTAAGAAAGCGTCTGCCGTTATAGTTACAGCCGCAACCATCACTCCGCAAGCCTCAGCCGTGAGTGTTACAGACTTAATTACAATAGTTTAGGCGTTTATCTTCATTGCGATTGCGGGAGGAATGAGGGAAGAAAAGGCTTTTGTTTTATCGGGAGAAATTATCGTGACTGTCTACCGCCCTCTCATTACCAATGTTAGCCATTTGCCAATGGCAATAATCTTTTACTTCAGATGTTCCCGAATTTTAAAAAATCAAGTTAGCTATCAAAATCATTAGGAAATGTTTTTGCTTTTAAAAATACTATTATATTTGAAGAGCATTTTCCCGTTAATTAAAATTTCGTAGTACCGTAAAACTCGTTTTGTTAGATGACTGAGAGAATTTTATCATGTCTTCCCTCACATGCAGACACCGGCCTGTGGCTTGGCTTCATTGCATTTTCTTATAAAAAACCACTCACCCATGTTTAGATATTTGTTCAATCCCGGAGCATTATTGTCCGAAAAACCCAAGGCAGGCCCATTGATCGTTGGCTTTGTGCTTTCGTCTGTTGCTTTTGCCCTGTTCTACCTGCAAACATCGCTCGATAAAAACGCCCCCTTTGTATTAAGCCTGCTGAAAGGCCTGATGTTTGGCACCGCAGGCGTGGCCCTGGCTGCCGTTTTGATTTGGCTGGTAGTGATGTTGTTTGGCAGCAAAACCGGACTTATACCGGTGATGAGCGCCATTGCCCTGAGCTATACCACCACCCTGATATTTACGCTGGTGGGACTTACGCTTCATTTTGCACTGGGATGGAACACGGCCCTATCGTGTGGCATCACTGGTGTTTTGGCAGCTTTCGCACCTATGTCGGGCGTTATTGCTCGGCTCTGTCACGGAAAAAAGACGTTGAATATTATGATAGTAACCTTTACAGGCGTATATGTTTTGCTATGCTGGGGCCTGCTGAACAACCTAATATAATGTAGTATGGAAAAGATCGCTAAAGAATACAGGGTAAGTTTTCTGAGGGTGCTGCTCTTGCTCTCGGCGCTGATAAGCCTATCGGTATTATCTGCCATTTCGCTGCGCGCGGCGGTATGGTACGAGGTGCTGACAGCTATAGGTTTTGTAATCGTATTCAGCATTGGGATACTCTTTGCCACGCTCCTGCTCTCATTTCCCAACGGAAAAGTGCGTAAGCAATTTGGTTTTTCGGCCATCAGCAAAGCCACCACCAACGGATTCGCTATGCTATTCCCCTTCGCGGTGCTGGCACTGATCACTGACCTGATATTTCAGTGGAATGCCACTCAAGCCATTACCTGTGCAGCCATTTTCACCTGCATATCTGTTGCGGCAGGCGACCTGATGAATCTGGGAGGCAAAAGAACCGTGAACCTCATTTTCTCATTTCTGGCTTCGGTAATGTTCATCGCCCTCTATATGGGCCTCATTATGGGAGCAAAAATCATTTTAAGTCAAATTTAATCATCAACCATCATGAAAACAGGCGAAATATTGATCACCATACATAAACAGGACATTAAATACCTTGTGAAAGACCTATTGGGCTTGCCAACGGATAAACTTTCACCCTTTTCGGCAACTATTGAATTAAATCAGGCCGCTGTGGCCCCTGCCGAAACCCTGCAAAGCCTCGCTCAAAATGCCGATGTTGTAAAGTGCCTGACTGCTTTGTCTGCCCCCACCGGCTTGCTGAATATCCGGCTGGGCGGGCCTGCCACCTCTTATTCCGAAATGGCTGTTTGCAAAACTCAGGATAATGCCTGGGTGATATTAATTACCGGAGCCGATTCGTATAATCTCATGGTTGCCGATAATGAAGACGACCTGAAAGGCTTTCTGGCTTCGGCCATGCTGGGCAAGATAGAAAAAGAAGCAGAGGCTGTTTTCCCCCAGGCAATGAGCATGGAAACTTTTGTGTTGCTGGCCAACATCATCGATGCGTATCGTTTTGCCAACTACCGCGATGCGCTGCAGCATAAGGACTTCAATATTCCCAAACTTACGGTGGCCGAATTTAACGATCTGCTGAAAGCATCGCTGAGCCAGGTTGATTTCCGATGGGTATTGTCGAATTTGAAAGTGCTCTTGCCCGAGCTGTTATCGTATTATAAAACTGAGGGTGAAAGCAGTTACAATTTCCTTTTCGACAAAGGATATCTGCTTTCGGGAAAAGACAACAAAACCGGCGAAGACTATTTATTACTGAACATAATATCGGCCGATCTGGGGGCTGAGTTTATGAATACCTGGTATAGCTCGGCTGGGATTTCCTTATCGTTTATGGAAAACGGGACTCTGAAAACCTTGCCGCAAGCTTTTATTTGCGCCACAGTTGCAGCCAATCACGTCTTCAGTTTTGACAAAACGAGCGAACAACTGCACTACAAAATGCTGACACATAAAAATGCCGTCGGGTATATAGCCCTCCTGCTGTCAGAGTTGAACAATATCGTACCTGAAAAAGTGGAGCCCAAAACCAGGTTTTGCATACAGTGCGGCAGCGAGATCATTCAGGGCGGGAAATTCTGTGGGAAATGCGGAGCAAAGATACCTTCTTAATTAAAACTTTGCAACATGAAGAATCCATTAAGAATAGCTTTTAGGCCTTTACTGCTAATGCTGTGGTTCATTTTCATTGTCGGACTATCAGTCGATGCACAGGATTTAAGTGATCTGTACGGTACCTATCAAGGGAAAATGAAGTGTAAAATAGAATGGGCAAAAGATAAAAACGATCAGGAATTAACAGGGGTTGTAATCAATGAGATCACTTTGACCATTTCTCCTCCTAATAATATTTCTATTAATTATCACATACAAGGCGAAAGGTCAGAGCCGACAAAAGAAAATGATTTTTATAACGGATACAGCGATTGGAAGGGTAAGTTTTCAGGCACTATTAATAAAGATTTATCTTACAATTGCAGCGGCTATATGGAAGATGACTTTGAGGGTGGAACTGCAAAATCCAATCCTACCAGAGACTACTCAACTGCAACAGGTAAAATTTCTAATGACCGGATTGAGGGGAAATTAAAATACTACTGGGAGTTTGAGTTGCCATTGAAAAAGCAGAATCAACACTGTGATTGCGAAATTACGGTGCCCAAGGATCTGAAACCCGGTATGCCTTTTTCGGTTAATGTAGAGACTAACGGCTGTGCGACTGGTAAACCTCTTATATTATATGAAGGAAGCGAAAAGCCCATTCAAAAATGGGATGGCAAATCGGTTAAAGTTGAAGTAATTTTAAATTGCTGTGATAAATCAACCTCTGAAAAAACCTTCATTGTACCGGGATATGGTGGTTGCGATTGCGAAATAGAACTGCCAGACAACCTGAAACCCGGCAGCGATTTCTATGTAAAGATCAATCAGATCGGTTGTATTTCATCTTACCCAATTATTTATTATAATGGTAGTGACAAGCCCATACCCAAATGGGATGGTAAAGCTGTAAACGTAGAGGTTATGGCCAATTGTTGTGATCAAACCATTGTAGATAAAACTTTTTCTGTACCTGCTTACGGCAGTGGACAACAAATTACTGTTACCACACAAAACCCGGGACCTTTGCCCCTACCAACACCGGGCCAGTTTTTTGGTGGCTCAGCAGCAGCACTATTGGTAACCACTCTGTTGCAAACCCTATTCAGTGGTGGTGGAAACAACACGGTTCCACCCATTCCACCCGAAGAAACTACCCCCAAAGATCCCAAACCCAAGGAACCCACTCCCAAAGAGCCTTTGCCGAAAGATCCCTTGCCGAAAGACCCCTTACCTAAAGATCCGCTTCCGAAGGATCCCTTACCCAAAGACCCTCTGCCTAAGGATCCCTTGCCAAAGGACCCACTTCCAAAAGATCCTCTACCTAAGGACCCTCTGCCTAAAGATCCTAAACCTAAGGAGCCATTACCGAAAGATCCACTGCCGAAAGATCCATTGCCAAAGGACCCCTTACCTAAGGATACTTTGCCCAAAGATTCCCTGCCCAAAGACCCCTCCCCTCTGGATAAGGCTGAAAAGTTGAAGCAAATGGAGGTCAAACAGGATGAACTCAGGAAACAAGCCATTCAGGAGAATATTTCTGTAGGATCGTACTTTACCTTAGTAAAGAACTTATTCCAAACGGTTCCCGCATCGGTAATAGAAGTGAAAGATACAGCGGTTTCGGCAGTGAAAACTACCGCAACGGTGGTGAAAACCACCGGAGAATTTGCCAAGGAATTATACGATAATCCGGCTGAAAGGAAAAGGCTTACCACCAATCTGGACATAACCATGTCGCATTTCAAAACATCGGCCACCAAATATCTGGAGAGCGGGAAATGGAACGAGGATTTGAATCAGATTCATGAAATGAATAACAAGTTTGTGAATGATATGTGGAACGACCCTGTGGATACCTCAAAAAAGTTCATTACGACTGCGTTTGGCGGACATTTTTATCACAATGCATTCGACCCAAACAAATCATTGGGCGAACGCTTATTAAATCTTGGTGTGGGTTATGGAAAAACTATTTTTACATTGGGCACAATACAGGGAGGCGGAGTCGGCACCATGTTATGGGATCATCACGTAAATCTGATATCTCAAAAACTGGCACCCTACATACCCGGTTTTCTGGATGATGTAAAAGATAATGTGATTTTCGAAGCAATAAAAGTGAAAGCAAATAATCTTTACTTCACCCACGTCAACCCTAAACCCGAAAACACTACTATGGTTCACAATTTGAATAATTTTTTCGAGACCACAGTCAACCCGGGTTATGATAATACGATACATTAAGACTTGCCCTAACAGTTATAACTTATGAAAGAAAACACCTGTCCGAATTGCCATGCAGAAAAACACGAGTCAACCAGTTTTTGCATACATTGCGGTTATAAATTTGAAGAAATCAAACCCGAAGAGAATGGTGAAGATTCTAAATTAACCTGTGAGATAGAGAGCACAGAAAAAACATCACCACAGATATCGGAAGTAACAAAGAAATACTTTTTTCACAACGGTCAGCAACAGTTGGGTCCATTTACTATAGAGGAACTCCTTACACAGAAACTAGCAAAAGACAATTTGGTGTGGTGCGAAGGCATGGAAAACTGGAAACCCGCTGCTGAAATGGATGAGTTGAAATCATTGTTTATGGTAGCTACTACCCCGGTGATAAAAACAGTCAGCACACCTCCACCCATTGTTAATATTAAGAAACCGGCTCCGGCTGAAGAAAAGAAACCGAAAAAGAAAATGCTGATTATAATCCTGGCTGTCGTTTTGGGGTCCACTTTACTTGTAGCTTCGGGCATTTTTGTGATTTATAAGTTTAAGAAGAATCCGGATTCAGCAATAACTAAGGATTCAATTGTTCAAATTGCCCCTCCGGCAGATTCCTCAGTTAAAGTTGCGACTGAAAATAACAATATCCCCGGAAAAGTTCAAAATACCACGCTTCCACAAAACGTCAATAAAACAGTTGCTCAGGGCAATAAACAACAAAATACTACCCAGCAGCAAACAAAACAGCAGGAAGCCATCGAGCAGCAAGCCAAGCAAAAAGAAGATGCTCAGAAAGCCAAATATCTGAAAAACTGGAGAAATTATGTGGTTGCCAATGTAAATTACAATTTTAATAATCTGGGTGGCATTACCAATGCTAAAGTCACTCTTACCAACAACCTGCCTTACAAAGTAGATGAGGTCATGGTATGGTTGAATTATATTCTGGCCAATGGCGGCACATGGAAATCGGAAAAACTTACGTTTACCAACATCAGCGCCAACAGTGTCAAAACACAGATGGCTCCGGTAAGCGAAAGAGGAACATCGGTTAAGATCCGCTTAAGTAAAGTAAATTCGAATGCTCTTGGGCTGTATTTTGCAGATTGAAAAAACTACCGAATCCTGGCCAAGCGGTCGAGAACAAGAACATTTACAAATAAAAGCTACCGAACAGCCAGAGCACAATGATGCATAGTCCTGCGGCTCCTTTGGCCAGCCAGGCATTCATTTCCGAAAGGCTGCGACCTTTCAGTCGGTCGGCCAGCCAAATCAGGGGCACAGTCAGTGCCGAAGAAAACAGGGCAGTGAGGCTTCCTTTGAGCAGTATGTATTCGCTGAGGCGCTGCACATCCCAGCTTTTCAGCAGGTAGGTGTTCATGAGTGCAAACAGTCCGAAAGCCGTCAGGGCTGCCAGGGCGGTAAGCAAGGCATAAGCGAAGAAGCGGGATTTGCTTCGCCAAACCAATAGGCTGGCAAGCAGTTCGAAACAGACACCCATCAGCATAACGGCCGCTGGTCCGCACAAGAGTTCGGCAGAGCTGCAGGCATGATGACAACCCAGATTATTTACTTTGAAAAGCACAGCCACACCTACGATCAGCAACGAAGTGCCGGGTTTGGGGATCAAATAGCGTCCCAAGACCAGTATCAGCAAGAGGGTGCAGCTCAGTAACACCGAGCGGAATGGCAGGTGCATGCTGCCCACCAGGGTCTCGTTGAGGCCAATCAGGGTTCCCAGCAATAGTATCCAAATCAGGTGTTTTTTCAGGAAGGTAGTCATAGGATGATTTTTGGTCAAAAATAAATAAATTTATTCAATGATGCAGGCTAATCCTTACTTCACAACAACCGCCATGCTTTAACTTCGTCTTCTTTATTATTTTTTTAAAACACCTTATGATTTCTGAGGAATATTTTATCTTTGCAGTCGTTATGTAATGTTTTGCATAACGACTATTATTAACTAAAAACGCTAAATTATGAAAATGCTAGTTGGTGGTGAATGGGTAACCACACAAGAAACCATCGCCGTTTGCGATCCCTTTGATAATTCATTAATAGATACCGTTCCGAAAGCTTCGGAAAAAGATGTCTTACTTGCCATTGAATCGGCCAAAAGAGGCTATGAGATTGCCCGCAAAATGACAGTTCATGAAAGGGCAGGCATATTGAACCGTACCGCCGATTATGTAGAGAAAAACAAGGAAGACTTTGCGCAGACCATTGCCCGCGAGGGTTCAAAAACCATTAAAGAAGCCCGCAAAGAGGCCAACCGCTGCGTGAATACCCTGCGCATCTCGGCCGAAGAATCCAAAAGGATTTTGGGCGAGACCATACCTTTCGATTCATTTCCGGGTGGCGAAAAACGCGTGGGTTATTACTATCGTTTTCCCATAGGCATAGTGCTGGCCATCACCCCTTTCAACGATCCTCTAAACCTGGTAGCTCACAAACTGGGTCCGGCCTTTGCCGCAGGCAACAGCGTAATACTGAAACCGGCCACAGTAACTCCCCTGTCGGCCCTCAAACTGGCCGAAGCTTTCCTGGCTTCGGGTTTGCCCGCCGAATGCCTTCAGGTGATTACCGGAAACGGAAACGAAATAGGACCCATGCTGGTGAAGAGCGAAGATATTCGCATGATATCTTTTACAGGCGGACTGCATGCCGGAAAAGAGATCACCAAAATAGCAGGCATCAAAAAGATAGGCATGGAACTGGGCTCCAACTCCCCTGTGATTGTCTGGAAAGATGCTGATATGCAACTGGCTGTCGAATCCTGTGTTTCAGGATCCTTCTGGGCCGCCGGACAAAACTGCATTGGGGTGCAGCGCATTTATATCCACAAGGACATTTATAAGGAATTCTCGAAGAAATTTGTGGAACTCACGAAGAAATACAAGATTGGCAACAAGATGGCAGAAGATTGCGACATGGGCCCCATGATCACCGAAAATGAAGCCATCAGGGTGGAACTTTGGGTGAAAGAAGCCGTGAAGCTGGGCGCCAAATGTCTGTTCGGAGGCAAACGCAAAGGGGCCATTATGGAGCCTACCGTGTTGGAAAATGTTCCTGAAAACGCTAAAATCCATAAGGATGAAGTTTTCGGGCCCACCGTAAATTTTTACCCAGTGGAAACCATTGAGGAAGCCATCGAAAAATCAAACAGTCTGCCTTTCGGTTTGCTCACAGGAATTTTCACCTCCAATGTGAATATGGCTTTGAAAGCCGCTTACGAACTGGATTGTGGCGGTGTGATGATCAACGAATCTACCGATTATCGTCTGGATTCCATGCCTTTCGGCGGGATCAAAAACTCCGGTCTGGGCCGCGAAGGTATCAAATTTTCTTTGCAGGAAATGACTGAACCTAAGGTAGTTTGTTTCACACGCGAATAATATCCTTATTAATTTAAAATCTAAAAGACAATAATGAACAACGCAATTTTCAATTTCAGGGAACCCCGGAACGAGCCGGTTTTCCAATACATGCCCGACAGCCCCGAACGAATTAAACTACAGAACGAACTGGATTTTCAGAGTAATATGCAACTGGAAATTCCTTTGATCATCGACGGCAAAGAAGTGCGCACGGGCAACACCCGCAAACTCACCATGCCCAACGACCACCATCATGTGCTGGCTACTTACCATATGGCCGGCGAAAAGGAAGTGAAGATGGCCATTGAGGCATCTTTGCGCGCCAAGGAGCAATGGATGAACCTTTCATGGATAGAGCGTGCCTCGGTTTTCATCCGTGCCGCCGAATTGATCTCCAAAAAATACCGCAACACCATCAATGCCGCCACCATGCTGGGTCAGGGCAAAAACGTTTACCAGGCCGAAATTGATGCTGCCTGCGAAGTGATTGACTATCTGAGATTCAATGCCTACTTTGCTTCCAAGATCTACGGCGACCAGCCCACCACCGAGTTCGACATGATCAACCGCATGGAATACAGGCCACTGGAGGGTTTTATTTTCACCATATCGCCTTTCAATTTCACGGCCATTGCTGCCAACCTCAACACTTCGGTGGCCCTGATGGGCAATACCACCGTTTGGAAACCGGCATCCACCGCACTGCTATCAAACTATTTCCTGATGAAGATTTTCCACGAAGCCGGTCTGCCCGATGGAGTCATCAATTTTGTTCCGGGTCAGGGATCGCTCATCAGCAGTATTGTTTTGAAACATAAAGACCTTGCCGGAATCCATTTCA
>CAZNRQ010000020.1:0-18527 GCA_964574845.1 uncultured Bacteroidales bacterium | reverse complement strand
CTCCTTTGACCATACGTAAAGTAGGTACTTCAGGAATTGTTGATATCAAGGAATTCTATCAATTGTTCCCTGGCGGCCCGCTGAAGAATGCTTCGAAGATTGCCGGTATTCCGAAACCAACCAGTTGTGTTTAATCCATTTAAAAATATAAAGCTATGAGCGAAAATAATGAAAAATACCCCTTAAAGAAGGTATTGGTCGTATGTGCCAAAGGTAATCTGGAAGATGTGATGGCTGCATTGGTTCTAACCAACGGAGCTGTTATGGAAGGAATGGAAGCCCGTCTGTTTTTTACATTCTTCGGACTGGATGCCATCACCAGGAAACAAATGAACAGCCTGCATACCGCCACGGTGGGTAATCCTGCTATGCGTATGCCCGGTGGTTTGCCTTTCCCAACCATTCTGGGTCAATTGCCTTTTGTTGAAGCCGGCGTATCGGCTATGATGAAAAGTCAGATGGCAGCCTTGGATATCCCAACGGTTACAGAGTTTCTGGAAATGATCACTGCCGGTGGTGGTGAAGTGTATGCCTGCAAACTGGCCTGCGATATGTTCAAACTGAAGAAAGAAGACCTTTGGGAAGAAGTAAAAGATATCATCACCGTCGGTCAATTCTACGAACTGGCAGAAGGACACGGAACCCAGATCATTTTTGTTTAAGATCTTCTAAAGGGAAGCCTTTGGATTGGCAAAGGCTCTTCTTTACCTAAAAGTCATTTTCGAATTGAATGACATCTTTTAGTGTGCCTTTTTCTATAAGGCACCAAACTCATATTGCATAAATCAAAAATCGTAAATCGTAAATCAAAAATCAAAAATCAAAAATCTAAAATCTAAAAATGGACATCAAAGTAACATTCGACGGAAATAAAAAAGTAAATGCACAGGTTGGGAGGCATATCGTTTGCACCGATCAACCTGTTAACGGTGGTGGTGAAGACAGTGCCCCTTCTCCTTTTGAACTCTTTCTGGCATCTATGGCAACCTGTGCCGGAATCTTTGTAAAAGGCTATTGCGATAACCGCAACATCCCTACAGAAGGTATCACCCTGACACAAACTCATGAGTTCGACGAAAAAGGACTGGCAACCAAAATAGAGATCATCGTTAACCTGCCCAAAGATTTCCCTGAAAAAAGCATTGATTCGGTAGTTCATGTGGCAGGACTGTGCAAAGTGAAAAAACAAATGCTGGCAGTGCCCGAAATGACGGTAAAAGCTGTTGTTAGCCATTAGCCAATCGCCAATCGCCACGAGCCAAATCCTAATAGCCTAATAGTCTCAACACCTAAACCCCTAATGTAATGCTCGATTTCTTTAAAAACTTATTCTCTTCCAACCCCAAAGCCGATCTGGGTGAAATCATAAAAAGCGGAGCCATAATCATCGATGTTCGTTCGAAAGGCGAATTTCAGCAGAATCATCTGAAAGGTTCTATAAGCGTCCCTTTAAAAAACATCCAGGAATATCTTCCGAAACTGAAAAAAGACAAACCTGTGATCGTTTGTTGTGCCTCAGGCGCACGCAGTGCCTCGGCCCGAAGTATCATGCAGTCGAATGGTTTTACCCAAGTTTATAACGGTGGCTCGTGGATGAGCCTGAGGAAGTATAAAAATTAATAGAAGCAGGATAGGGGAGACTTAGTCTTTATTAATATCCTGTAGTTGCTGCCTTATTTTTGCATAACGTTCTTTGCTGATACCATAATTGGCCAGCAAGCTGTAATCTGCATCAAAATCACCAAAGAATTCTTCCGGACTAGGGTAGGTTTTTAATCCCATTTGGTAGAGCTCTATGGCTTTGACTTCGTTGTAATCGACCAGATGAACATGGCCGGCATTCAGATAAACGCTTCCTTTTTCGCCCAGACTTATTGCTTTGTTCAATGCTTCCTTGGCTCTTTGAAGATCGCTTTTCAGAAAATAATTGTACCCCAACATGCCCCAAACTTCTCCATAATCGCTTTTTACCGTGAGAACTTTCTGATACATAGCTATGGCTTCTTCTGTGCGGCCTGCCTCTTCATAGGCCCATCCCAATTGGTATAAGCTATCTGCATCCCCCGGGTTTTGTTGCGCTTTGTCTTTCATATTTTCTATCTCTGTAGCTTGTTTGGAGTTCGCAACTATCGTTTTATCGGGAATTATTTTGGCCCTTTTAAAACCGGCGAATATCAGTACCAGGATAAATATTATGGAGAAAAACACGGTTAGTTCTGTCCCATTGAATTTCATTTCTGCCATGGGGAATAATTGCAGAAAAATGAAAGCTCCCACGGCCACCCCTATGGCCGGTTTGATCCCTTTCGCAAAGCTCCATATCCTTTTCGTGTCATAATCTCCCTCATCTGCCGGTCTTTTGTGCAAGGCTGCTTCCAGAACAGAACCTATATCTACGGCCATGTCTGTTTCGGTTTCGTTTTCTGTAGATTCCTCCTCAGGTACGTCTTCCGTTATTTCCTCAGTGGAGGTTTCTTCAGTATTTTCCTTATACTCTTTGATCTCAGGGAATATAGGGTCAGGGGATACCTTATAAGGGTTTGGTAGTTCTGTTTGCTCTGTATCTTCCGTTTTTTCTGATTCTGCCAAAGTCTCTTTTTCCGAAAGCTCTGTATCCTCGTCTTCTTCTGTTTCTTCTTTTTCCAGGGGCTCTCCGGTTTCTTTATCAAAACCAACATAAAAGGTGTTTTCGCGCTGTGATTCAAATTCTACCTCGTCGCGCACCAATCCGCAATGCGAACATTGGTTATTTACCCATTGATGAACCCCTATGTTACAATCGGCTGCTGCATTTTCTTTTTCTTCATCCGCGAGCAGTTTCGACTCTATTTGCTCCACCTGCAGCCCTCTTTTTGCAAATTCTTTTGCTGCGGCTACAATGGCTAACGGCTGATAATCCTCCTTATGGTTTTTAAGTATGTCATACAATTCCTCATCGGAATAAGCGGACATAATATTGTCAAATTCGTTGGTCATGATCTGCTGATGAGGTTTATTGTCGGGTTAAACTTTTTTTTGCAAGGTTTTATCTTTAACTTTAAAAGGGTTTTAGGTAATTTGAATTAATGCTTCAGTGGAATAGGTGTTGTTTCAATTGTTTTGTAATTAAACCATTAAGATTTTTTTTATGATTAGGGTCGATAAAAAAATCATTTATTTCAGATAATCTTTTAAAATTATTGATACAATTGCTGCATAGTCATTATTATAATGATGTCCACCAGGTAGTGTTTCGATTTTTATTCCTTTTAACGCAAAATGTTCTTGCAAATTATCGCTTTCACCGTCACCAAAAATACATACCGGATTTAAACTGGTGATCGCCTCCATTTCCTTTACCACGTTGTATTTTTCGTTGGTACTAATAGACAACATGTCGGCAATATGAATTTCGAAATCACCGGTTTCATCTGGTGAAAGACAAAAAACACCTTTCAGATTTTCTTTTAATGCCGGAGAGAAATTATTAGCAATAAATGGTGCCACACAGGCTCCGAAAGAATATCCTACCATAATAAAGGATTTACGATTCCATTTTTTCATATAATAGGAAATAACTTTAGCAATTTCATCAGCTGTTGCTTTAGGTTGTTTTTCTTCCCAGAAATATTTTTGCGAATCAAGCCCAATGGCAGGTATACCTTCAGTTGCACATTTTTCAGAAACACCATGGTCAAATCCCGACCAACCTCCATCTCCCGAAATAAAAAATACCAATGGTAGGTTTTCTTTTGTACTGGATGGTAGAGTGGTGATTGGTAAATTGGTATTCAATTGCGTTATTTCCTGCTGTTGCTCAGATGTATTTTGTTGTGTGATCTTATCAGAAAAATTAAGTTCTTTTACAACCTTCTGGTAGGCCGCCAATATCTGAGGCATAGAGTTTTTGGTTACCGAAAAACCATGTCCAACATTGGGCAGAGATACCAATTCTCCATAAGGCATATTTTCCATAAATTTTTTCGTTTCCTGGTAAGAACATACCTGGTCGGTCATCCCTTCCAGAACGATAAACGGAGAGGTAAGGTGTTTGGCCGGCTCGAGATAATAGAGTTGTCCTTCTTTTAAAACATGCCATGTAAGGCCTGAACCCTGGCACAGTGGTTTATCTATATCCAGATCAGGGCAGAAACCCAATGCAATAGCTCCTTTAAATGTATTGGCAGGTGCCTGAACCAAAGCGCCATACACCAAGGTAGCCCCCGACGAATAACCAAACAGTATTGGTTTTAAATACTGACTAAACTTGTATTTTTTTTGAATACTCATGCTTAGGTTCTCAAAATCACTGGCTGGATAATAGCATTTTGATTTTTCGATTTTAAGAGCTTTTAAATAAGACCTTATATCTATTCCTAATACCATAGCTCCCTGATTCACAATACTCATTGCCATACCTGACTCCCTTGTAGTCCATCCTCCATCGCCGGAAACAAAAATCACCATGGCTTCCGGAGTTTTCTCAGGCTTATAGATCTTCACTTTTCCAAAAGCCCCGTAGTTTAATGAATCAATAGTAGTTGCATTTACGGTGAAAACGAATAGCAAAAGTACCACTGTTGTTAGTAAAGTCTTGCTCATAGTTTTATGTTTTAATGACATTTGATAATACGGATGGCACTTGCAAAAGGTCATAATCGTTTTGATAGATCAAATATTTGTTGTGCCATTCGGGTTCGAATTTTTCTTTATAATCGCGCAATCCTTTGTAATGCGAAAACGATCTGATTTTTTCATAGGCAAATTTCATTGACCGTTCGGTAAAGTTTTGGGGAGCATCAAGTCCGCTAATAGGCGCAAATCCAATATTTACATATTTGTAGTTTTCTGACCTTGCATATTGAAAGAGTTCGTATAGAATGAAATCTACTACCCCATTAGGAGCATCCGTTGTTTTTCTGATCAGATCGTAGGTGGTTTCAGCCTTATTATAATCAGGAATGATGTTCAAGAAAGCAACGATCTTTTCTTCATTATTTTCAACGGTGATGATGGTTTGCTGCTTTAACTCGTCCCACAGAAACATTCCTTGAGAAAAAATGATCTCTTTTCGTTGATTGCTAATTAACCAATCATCGCTTACTGCCTTGATTTTTTGAAGCATGCCATCCGCAATGGGTGGATGATGAATGCTGGCTTTAAAACCCAGGTCGCTAACTTTTTTTAAAGCATTGCGGATCGACTTACGGCTACCACCCTCCAAATGAAATGCAGTAACATCGACCAGTCCCTCCTGACCCAGAAACATGTCTTTTTTCTTGAATTCACGAAACAACTCAAGGGTTTCTTCCGGCACCCGATAATAAATGCTTTTCAATCCGTTCTTGTAGCAATACAGATCAAATTCTGAAATGATCCTTTTAAATTCTTCTTTGTCTTTGACCACAGGGTTCTCTAATACGACGGCATAATAACCCGAAACGCGATAGCTTAGAAAAGAATTCCGGCTTTGCGAAATGAAGATCAGTTTATCACGATACGTTTTAAAATAGTCGAGGGCTGAGTTGCCATAGGTTTGCAGTAAGTTTTTAGCCAGGGCCATTTCTTCGTCATTCACCGATTTTTTCGGTTTGCGCGAACTAACCAGTGTATAGATCAGAAAAGCGATAGAGAAAAAACCGCTGATATTAATGGAATACAAAAAGTTCTTTGCAAAAGCATCCGAGGGGATTAGATCATTGCTTTGAATTAAAAAATAATTCTGAAAGGTATACCAAATGGATTGTGCCCAGCTGAAATCAATATTGAAATGTTTTTTATCCAAAAAATAAAATCCTGCAATACCATAAACAAATATCGCCAGAGTGAACAGCAAAGACGTTTGAATGCCTGCATTACGTAATTTGGGATTGGTCCTGATATTATATTCTTTGCGGGTCGTCACCAATGCGAAAACTACCAATAGTGCAACTATTGATTCTTCATAATCAATGGCTTTGGTTATATGACCTACAAACGACACAATGCTTAACACAATGGCAAACCACCAGGCGGTTCTGAGGCCCTTAAGCATAAAGGCAGCTGTCACCAGCAAAAACAATCCTGCTCCCATGACCAGGTAATCGGAAGCGTGTATAATTTCGACCGGCAGAAAATCCTTCAAGCGTATCAATCGTTCGGATATAGCGGGGGTTACCACCGATATTATATTTAAGATGCCCAGCCCCATTAAAAACAGTGCAGGTAGTATGCGCATCAGCAATTTATTTATTTTCGAAAGAAAGGCCAGAACTCCGCTGAACAAGGGCATCCAAAATTCAAAAAACCTGTACAGAAAGGTTATGGCTATGGCTTCCACATTTCCAAATCCAAAACGAAGAAGTATATAGGTCATAGATACTTCAACCGCACCCAGTCCGCGCATAAACGGAGATACCACCATAAATATCACCGAAATGATATAGCCCATCACCGCGGCAAATATCGAAGGATGAAAGTTCAATGCCACCATGGCAATATATAAATGAGCCATGCCCGTAAACTCTATTACAACAGAGGTCAGTTGGCCAAAAACAAATTTTTTCTTATCGATCCGCTTATTCTGCAGGTCGTTCATAAATACTTCAGTAACAGGAACCCATTTTATTAAAAGGGTATAGACCATCCCTTTTCTCACGATCGAACGATACAGCATGATCAGCGCAACAATAATTATAACCACCGTCCCCAATGCATACCATTCGCCCGATCCGAGCGTACCCTGGAAAATAGCGAATATAAAAGCAGGAATAGCAACAATGACCAGCGAAACTATGGCATTAAATGCATACACAGAGGAGGCAAAATGTATCTGCGATTTTTTCACTCCTTTTTTTTCAATTGTAGAGGTGAAAAAGGCCAAAGAAGAAATTCCTCCGGCAGGCAGAAAAACACTGATAAAGTTTCTCTTCAAAAAAAGCACTGTCGAATCGATTAGCGAAACCGAACTCCGGGTAGCGGCAAACGAAAACACATACAATTGACCCTGAAGCAATATATGGATAGCCGTGACGACTATGCCCATCAAAACCCATTCCCAACGTGCTTCAACCAGTGCGTTTTTTACCTGCCCCAATTCGGTTCCCTCGTGTTTAATGAACCAGATTCCCACAGCGATAAAGAACAGGGTAAATACAAACTGCGAAATAATCTTCCTGTTTTCGCGTATCACAGGAGGTATAAATTTTTTTACATGTTTTGAGATATTGCGAACAGAGGCTTTACTATTCATAGGTTAGAAATATAAAATCAAAATCAATTTCAATAAGTTTTTCTCTTCATTTTGGTTTGAAAAAATAAGTGTAAATTTAAACAATCCTGAGAATACTGCTATGGAATGATAATAATTCAGATTTATTCCGAATATGTAAAGTGTAATAGAAACAGAATTTTAGTATAAAAAAGTAAGTAGTTACATGTGCTGAGAACAAACTGCTTAAGACGATAAATAGATGTTATTATAATGACTTAACCATAGGTAATCTCAATAACATCAAATACGCGTTCCTCACGGCCCGTTTTCAATATTGCTTTTTCTCCCTTCTTTTTATTCAGTAAGGCTTTGGCCAAAGGCGATAAAAAGGATATCTTCCCCTTGGCTATATCGGCTTCGTCTACACCAACAATCTGAAAAGTTTGAACTGTTTTCGTTGCTTCTATTCGGAAGGTAACCCTGGCTCCAAACCTGATCTCATTTTGTGGCTGCTCTTTCAGATCTATAATTTTGGCCTCAGCAATTCGATTGTTAAGCAAATGCAATTTGGCATTGATATGGTTCAATGCTATGCGCCTTTCGTTTTCGCTGCTGATGTTCAGCTGGTTTTTTTCGTCGGTCAGCATTTGCTTTTCGGACAATAAGGCATCCCATCCCGCGGGTGTTACATAGTTGGTCACTCCATTGGGCAGTTCAGCTCTGGGCGGAACTATCGGAATGTCTTCCTGATCGTCTTCTTTCACAAATCCTCTGCTCATAATTTATATTATTTGCTGTCCTTCTAAATGATCACAAGTTTAATTCCTTCAAAAATACCATTTTCTATAATCCAACTCCAAATATTAACAGTTTTTCTTTCAACCTTATCCACAGCAAGGTAATATAGACAAATCACTCCCTTACCAGTCATCCCTTACTCCCTAAAGTTTTTCTGAAAAGTAGAACTGTCATCCTTGTACATGATAGATTTTCCTACAAGTAATAAAGAAAGTTTAATACTGATCTTTTTGGAACAATGATCCCGCTTTTTTTTTGAAACAATGATATTGTTTTCCGAATGAGTTACCTTTTTCTCTTTGTGTAAACTTATAAAAAATGGAAGCTTGATATTAATTGTGTTTTAGTTATATGAATTTTACTTAAGGTCAATAATTCGAAAAAATTGATGAAAGAATTTTTTTTCAGGCTTGACACAATTTTTGCTAGTATTATCCTTTTGATCCGAAAGAGTCATCAATTTTTAGAAAATACGACACTTTTCGGTGAATAGGAGGTACAAATGCCAAAAAAGGTCAACAATTTTTTTTAAAAGCCTTACCTAACCACGTAAAACAAATACACAATTTATACAAACATTAACAAACCTCCCCAAAAGCTTTACACATTTTTTCAAAAGCTTTACCGAATTTTTTTTAGCAGTGTCAAAATTTTTCAAAAGCTTACCACAATTTTCCGAAAGCATAATACTAGCAAAAAATACGATAATACTACGAAAGTTAGTTTCTGTGAAAATCAGTGCATTAAATTATATCATAAACTACGATTTATTGATTTTTATAAAGAAAATTTGGGATTTTAGAGGCCTAAGGGGGGTGTAGAAAAGGAATATTCAAAAATTTAATAATGGAGGAAAAGGGAAGGTGAAAATTCTTTCTAACCTTTTTCATCCTTTAGGACAGCTGGCAAAAAATGCCCTTAAAGAATTTTGCTAGTCTTTCTATAATTAGTTTGTCAAATCATCAGCCAATTGTCGGATCGAAAAACAGGCAAAAAGGTTTAAATATATCGGATCAATTTTCGCAAAGGCTATGTCACATTAAATAGGTTTGGGCTAAAAACCAGGAAATATTGTCGATGTTAACCCCTACCTGCCCCGAAAGGATGCCAATGGCAAAGGTAGGGGATTACGATAACCACATAATCGGGCTTTAGCCCAAGCAAAAAAAAAGACAAAAAAAAGACTGCCCCTTTCGGGGCAGCCTTTTTACTAACTAACCTCTTTAAAGATTAGTTATAAGCAACAGTTACGTCGAACGAACCAGTGTATAAACCGGGTTCCTGACCAGCGTTAACATTCAAAGTAGCACCTACGTTCAGACCAGCTTCGCCGTTACCATCCAGCGTAGAAGCAGCACCTAAGTCAGAAACAAAGTTGTCAACTGCCATGGTTGAAGTTCCGTTTGTGATGTCAATCGAAACTGGCAAAGAGATAGCAAAAGTAGCTGAAGGATAACCAACGATAGCAAACTGAGCAGCGCTGTTTACATTACCGGCTTCGATCAAAGTGATACCACCATTACCACTTCTTGATCCGTCAGTAGCGATAGTTACAGTACCTGCGCTGGGACCGGCAGCTATGTTACCAAAAGCCAGGTCAACGGTTTTCATGATTTCCAGCGGAGTTACAATGCGGGCACTTGCTGAAGCGTTTGCAGTTGAACTTGCTGTTTGTGCGTTTGTGTTAATGCTACAGAACATTACAAACATACCTGATAAGAGAAGAATTGTTTTTTTCATTTTTTTTAGTTTTTTAATTAGTAATTATTAGTTAGTTTTCTCCCTTATTGCCAAACGCTATGCCGAAACCAAAATTAGGTATGCCATTCGCTGGATAACAGCAATATAACATTTCGTGCCAAAACTTGAAACTAGACTTTTTTCGCCAAATTGGGACAGAATTTCCGCAAATGGGACAAGAAGGAGCTAATAATTCGGAGTTTAATAAGCCATTCGGGATAAATTTTTTTGATACGTTCATCATTTCATCTATTTGTTGGCAGGAAGTTGACAAAAATCTGACAAACTAATTGTAACCCGCCATTTCTTCCTGGTCATTAAAAAAACCATCTGCGCAAGTCATAAATTTCTTTTAAAAAGCAGCGACTTCTCTTCCTATTTACCCTCCAACAATCTTCATCTCTATAGTTGTTTTTTCGAAAATAAAGGTTATATTTGCGTACTGGTTTTTGCAAACTATTTTGCAACTTAATAAAAATTAGGCTTGTAGATAATAATGGGTCCCGGTGATCTGGTGGCAAGCTACTAATTTTAAGTCAAAACGCATTTTATGGGTGTAACAAAAAAAATAATAATAGCGGTATCTCTTTTTGTCATTTTGTGTCTATCTGTGAATCAACATAACGGAGCCACTGCTAAAGTCAACAGCATCACTTCTGCGGTTAGTCCGTCTGAGGTTTTTGCGATGGCACATCTTACTCCGGTTATGTCTCGCGATTCTATTATGGACAGCATCATGAGGTTGGGAACCAAGTTTATTGGACGTCCTTACCGCAGCCGTGTTTATAATTCATGGCCATTGGATTGTTCTGGTTTTGCTGCTTATCTATATTCTATTTTTGGTTACGAACTGCCACATGCAGCTCCTGCTCAGGCTCTGTTAGGTAAAAAGGTACCTATGGACAGTCTGAAACAGGGCGACCTCATGTTTTTTAAAGGGCGCAATTCCAGAAGTTCCAGCGTAGGACATACTGCCATATTTTATAAAGCCTGTCATGATACTGTTTATTTTCTGCATTCATCTTCAACAGGTATCAGAATTGATCGTTATAATGGTTACGGTTATTATACAGCCCGTTATCTGTATAGCAAACGCATGGAACTCGATAAGTTGAAGCGTATACCTGTCGATCGCGAGACTATCGCTAAACTCGATTCGGCGCTAAAGATATTACAAGCCAAGGTAAAAAGCAAAAATGCAGGGACTGACAAAAGTACTCATATACAAAGTACTCCTATGGATGCCGGAAGCAAGTTTCATATTGTCAAATCGGGGAATACCCTTTCGGAAATTTCACGACAGTATGGGACTTCGGTTGACAAGCTTTGCACCCTTAATGGAATTAAAAAGACTACCATACTCCGCATAGGCCAAAAGATCAGAGTAAAATAATATTTAAGGCAGTTGTCCATGCAATGCATTAAGAGAATATTTTGTCATGGTTATATAAACTGACGGTTTCCCATGTTAAAAAAATACCTTCCCTGGTTTATCCGTATTTTAATTTTCGTGGTTTTCATCATTTCAGGTTTTGCCAAACTCTTTCCGGTATGGGCTTTCGAGAAGCAAATGGTCGATCTGGGTATCACCTCCTGGTGCTATGCCCCTTATTTGTCTAGATTTATTATTGCATTGGAACTATCCATTGGGATACTGATGCTGCAATCACATTATCTAAAGAAAATAGTCATACCTGCGACAATATTGCTGTTATTCGCATTTTGCGTACATCTCATCATTCAGATGATAGCTCATGGCGCCATGAGCGGCAATTGCGGATGTTTCGGGCAGTTGATCCCTATGACGCCCCTGGAAGCTTTTATCAAAAATGTTATTTCTATTGGATTGCTCATCTATTTGTATAAAAATGTCAGCGATAAAGAGCCCGGACAAAACAAATTTGTATACCTCGTGGTAGCCTATCTGGGGACTGCCTTGGCGCTATATGTTTTCTTTCCTTTTAGTCCCTGTAAGGATAACAGGGTAGGGAAGGAGACCGCAACGGTATCGCTAATGGACAAATCTGACGGGAGATATTCTGATACAGTTGTAACTAATGACTCGAATATTGACAATCCTGGCAAATCGAAGGGGACAGTAGCTTCTGCAAATGGGAATACACTGTCTGCATCAGGCGAGTCAGGACCTAAAAAAGCAAGATCGCGATATAGTGCTTATAAGACTTTCGGATCTCAGGTGGTGGATTTGGACGAAGGCAAAAAGATAGTTTGTTTATTCTCTGCCGGCTGTGATCATTGCAGGGAAGCAGCCCGCAAGATCACTGCCTTATCCAAAAAGATAAGTCTGCCACCTGTTTACATCTTTTTTATGGATGAGGAAACAGAAAAGATACCCTCATTTTTCAAGGAGGCTAATGCAACTTATCCTTACAAAATACTCGATGTTCCTGTTTTTTGGGAACTCATGGGCAGCGATGCCAACACTCCGGCTGTAATATTTCTCTGGAATGGGAATGTGATTAAATACTATGAAGGTCTTGAGGGTAATAAGTTCGATGTAGTCGATCTGGAAACTGCCTGTAAATCGCTTTGATCCTTTCTCAAAACCACATTATTAAAGGCAATCCAACATCAGGCATTTAAAATGATGCCAGACACCTGAATTTTAAATGGAAACGTTTTCAGGAGTTTTGAAGGGTGAGTCGATTATACCAATAGGATGGTAGCTAACAATTCCCCAATTTACTTTTTTTCGGCAGTAAGCAAAAAGACCGGATATGCCTTTAAAGTCTGTTCTCCCAAATCTTTTTTTATCGTAAAGACTTTTTTATGCTGAGTGTTTTTAAACCCGTTTTTCTTAAGGAGGGTGACCAGAAAATTAGGATCGAATCCATTATGTCCGTCAAACAAAACATCATGGAAGGTTCCATCTTCAGTATACAGATCGGCCAGAGCTAATTTCCCTCCCTTTTGAAGCATTTTTTTGAATCGCTTTAATATTTTTTCTATATCCTGAACATGATGCAGAGCCATTTGCGAAAAAATCATATCGAACTTCTTTTCTTTATAATCTTTTTTTTCGAGATCGAAAAAGAGAGGTATCAAGTGTTTGTTGCCTGAGTAAACAACCTTTTCCATAGTAGCTTTAATCATTTCAGCCGAGCTATCCATCAAAGTAATATGGCTAAAACTATTCTTCAGAGCGAAGCTCAATAATCCGGTTCCTGCCCCAAACTCTAAGGCAACCGATTTTTTATCAGGGGCTATAATTGCTTTAATGGCCTTAGCAATGGCTTTGGTTCTTTTTATATGGACCTGATTTTTGTCCCAGTCCTTTGCCACAGAATCAAAATGGTTTGTCATGATCTTTTGGTTTCGAGTTAAGATAATTTAGGCTCTTTTCTGAATTTTTTGCAAAGGTAGAACTAATTGATATAACAATGATAAAATATCAGGAATTATTCGATTCGGATTAAGGTAAGCAATTGGAATACAGGAATTATAAAAAGAATTAATAGAAATTTATTTTTTCTTTTCAGTTTTTGTGATAAGCCATATTTCGTTCTTTTTACTCACCATACCGTTAATGGCAGGCAAATAACTCTCTTTGTTCTTCTCGCCTGAGTTTTCGAAGGTGATTACAGATACCTCACCGGTTTCAAGGTATCCGAAAGTTCCTGATGCCACTATTCCGAAAAAAAGGGTGTCAGCTATATCCACCAGGTTGCCTTTTACTACCTCTATTACCAATCCCCTATAGCGCACTCCCCAACCTACCGGAAGTGAGTTGAGTACTTTCACCTTCAATGTTACCGATTGGCTCTGCGATGGATTTTGGGTGCATCCCGACATGGTCAGGAGTATCAGTGATATCAATAGGAGAAAGGTCTTTTTCATAGGTTCTGGTTTTAGGGGGAGGCGTAAACAACCCCTGTAGTTTAGGGTTTCTTAACTATCTCAACTCTGCGGTTCTTTGTCCTGCCATCCTCAGTGCGGTTGTCGGCAACAGGTTTTTCCTGTCCCCATCCGGCCGACGAAAGTCTGCTTTTGTCAATTCCTTTGGCAATAAGAGCGTTCATAACTGTTTTGGCTCGGTTTAAAGATAATGTCTTGTTGCTGGCTGCATCGCCTACATTGTCAGTGTGACCTTCAATGCTGACTTTGAGCGAAGCATTGTTATTCAGCAGGGCATATATTTCATCTACTATGGGCAAAGATTCTGCCTGCAGGGTCGACTTTCCGGTTTCGAAAAGAATGTTGAGGGCAATAAATCCGTCCTTATTCAGTGCATCCAGCATAGCATCGGCAGTGATCTCCTGTTTCATTGCTTCAATTTCGAGCACGTAAAGAAGAATATCGCTGTTGTTAGTGCATTGCACTTTTATTTTATATTCTTTGCCATTCTGCTTCAACTCATAACAACCCAATCCCGGATACTCGTAAACTTTCTTTCCACCTATCTTGATGATGGCATTGGCATAATTCTTCACTATCTGCAGATAACTGGGTTCTGTTTTGCCCGATTCAAGATTAAAAACATACCAGTCATAATATAAATCTCCTTCCACAGCAACATCTTCACCAGAGGCATTATAAAAATCAAGCTTGTCATAGTTTTGTTTACACTCTAAAATATTATATCCCGGCATACGGGTAAACAAAGGGTGATCTTTACAGCCTTCAGTGTCTTGTGCTGAAACGGTCGATACCAGTGAGAATATTACACCTAAAGTGATAAAAAGTTTTTTCATGTTTTTTGGTTTTGGGTTATTATTAGTTGATTTGTTTATTAGTGTTTATGAGCTAAAGACATTAGGTCGGGTATGTAGGACATAAAGCAATAACCGTGCAATTAGTTATTTGATATCCTCCATATAGTCGAGGTCTTTGCCATAGGTTTCTTCAATAAAAAAGACTGAAACTAGGGCTAAGGCAGTGAAGAATACACCTAATATCACTCCGGCATTCCACAGTCCCACCAGCGGATTTAAAACTCCCAAAAGGAAAGTGA
The DNA here is from genome assembly GCA_964574845.1 of uncultured Bacteroidales bacterium. GTDB lineage: Bacteria > Bacteroidota > Bacteroidia > Bacteroidales > CAIWKO01 > CAIWKO01. The sequence goes on along the minus strand of CAZNRQ010000020.1, from coordinate 3,846 downwards.
TCAATATGGTTGCACCTCTTACAAAATTAGGGGCCGATGTGGTTACGGTGGCCCTGAGATTAGTGCCAAACTGTTCTGAAGCAGCAGTAACAAATATCGTCCACAAACCACCCATAGGCATGCCCAGCAGCAATAATACAGTATAGAACATGACAGGGCTTCCACCATTCAGTGCAAAATATACCACTGAAAGGGCAGCAATGCCCAAAATACCTATCACGATAGGTTTTTTGCGCGAACACAATTTCAATGAAATATACCCAAAAAGGAAACTTCCTATAGCAGCTCCGATATAATGAAGCATAACAGAAGTGGAGCCTTTGATAGATCCTGTTATATGCAGGGCATCCTGAGCTAAGGAAGGCGCATTGATGGCAAGTACACTAACTGTATACCAGGTAGGGATGGCAAGCAGAATGATAAATATGAACTTTTTAAAACGTTTAATATCGGTAAACAGGCTCAGAAAATTTCCCCGACTTACTTTGATGGCTTTGGTTTTCTCATACATTCCTGATTCGTAAACGGCAATTCTCAGAAAGAGTAAAAGCAAGCCCAATCCACCTCCTGTCCAGAAAGCAACCCTCCATTGAAACTTCTCGGCTACCAGAAACGCCAATGCTGAACCGGCAATTCCAATACCGGATACAATACTTGCTCCCAATCCTCTTTTTTCTTTGCTCATTACTTCTGATACCATAGTAATACCCACACCCAGTTCGCCCGAAAGGCCAAAACCTGCGATAAATCTCAATACAGCATATTGAGTGATGTTTTGTGCAAAACCATTGGCGATATTGGCAATGGAATATAAAAAGATGGTCATGAATAATATGGATAAACGACCTTTGCGATCGCTCAATATACCCCATATGATACCACCTATCAGCATGCCGGCCATTTGCATGCTCAGAAGAAAATTGCCTTGTGTGAACAACTCGTCTTTAGCAGTTATTCCCAGATCAATTAAGCTGGGATTCTTTACCACACCGAATAAAATTAGATCGTATATATCAACAAAATAGCCCAATGCGGCTGCGATGACAATAATATTGAAAATTTTGGGTGAGGGAGACCGATCCATGTATCTGTTTTTTGCATTGCAAAAATACTATTGTTTACCCGTAATGCAAGATGATATGTTTTATTATGGGTAAAATGCAGTTAGATATTTAAACGAGATTGTCAATTAGAGTTTAAACTTCTTGGTGAGGTTTAGATTCGAATAATCTTCGTATATATTAATCTCATAATCTCCCTTTTTCCAGTTTTTTACAGGTAGGTCAACGTCGAAAAGATATTTGCCGGGATTATGTGCCATAGCTTTCATAAGAGTTGCCATCAATATACCGTTTTGGTTCCTGACATTAATTGTAACTATGGCATTGCTTTTAAGAGAATATTCTAAAGTTCCCCAAAGTTTTTCTGCCCTTCCTGTAAAAAGCGTAGAAGTGTCTTTTTCGTAGGAAATGGAATACCACGGCAATTCAATTCCTTTGAGCGAGGCAATGGTGCTCCTCAACAGTTTAATAGCAGGTGTATTATTGTCAGTGACAGAACTTAACGGATGATTGTTAGAAAATACCCAAACAGCATTTTGTATGGCATCAGTAGGGAAATTGTTTTGATTTATCAATTCGGCTAGTTTAACCCAGGGGGCCGGAGCCATTGTTCCTATAGAAAATACTGATTTTGGATAAGGAGCATGCATAGTGGCTTCGCAGCAAAAACCATAGCCCATTAGCTTTTTGCTTTCGTAGGGCGGAATATTTGTTTTTATCTCTTTCACTAAAAAGATGTCCTGCAAAGTGGAATCTCCAGATATAAGTCTTCTCCCGGTTTCAATCCACACATGAAGTGTGTCAGAGGTGGTATTCTTCAGATCGAATGAAATGCAGTTTTCCTGATATCCTCCCAGTCCCGTAATCTGTTCCTGGATTGATCGGTTTTTTATGAGCTTTTCTATGGAGATATATTTATCTACATCAGTGGAGGACCTATTGCCAAAGGCAATTATTAAAAACGGGGCCAGAATCAGTAATGCTGTTTTCATTATGTAGTTCTTTATAAGAAGACAACGAACCTGGCATAAGATTTATTGTCTTGAAGAACAATAATTATTAATAGCTGAGATTGAGTTTTCCGAAAAGGCTGACTTTATTTATTTGGAATCGGTCCAGCTGTCGCAGCTCACTTCGTATCTTTCCATGTAACTTGCTGCATTCATATCATAAGCTTTCACTTTGGCATCTTCCTCCAGGTGGGTCATAGCGCTGCCACAGCCTTCATCGCTCCAAACGGTTTCGTTGGTAAATTTATCTATTATCTTGCATCTTTTACATTCATTTGGAAATACAAGCCCGTTGAAAAGGTAAGCACAGGAAGATAACATTGAGCATGTAAGGACAATGATCAGTATTTTGATCTTCATAAGGTTTGTATTAGCAATGCACAGTTTGTTTGGAATAGAGAAACGTTACAGGGATTTCTTCTATTGTGTCGTTAGCGAAAAAAACATAATAAGGGTTTACTTTTCCATTCTCCATGTGAAACAATACTCATCAATAAATGTTGAAGTCAGGCCCGGATCATCATTAAGCCAGTCTCCTTTTAATTTAAGTTCATTGCAGGCAAGTTCGAAATGAGCCATAGCAATTCCCAAATCTATCAATTGCAGATCGACGCCATTTCCGAATTTATTATATCCGGGAGTACGCTTTAGATAAAAATGAAAGCTATCTGCTGATTTTACTATCCGCCAGGGTTGTTTGTTTGATGCAGAAGGTGCAAGCCTCACCATTTCCAATGGAATTGAATATGCTCCGGCTTCGGATTGGCTTAAAGTGGTAGTTGTATTACTTCCCAGGAATAATTCTTCGCTTTTCATTCGATTGTCGGCCTTTGCACCCCATCGTATCAATTTTTCACGTGTCGATAATGAATCAGCCGGAAAACCTACCGGAGTTATAGCAGGTATAATACTGTCAGCAGATAGAGTCATTACTTTGGCATATTCACTTCGGCTGAAAGTTCCTCCCAGCCAACAAGTACCGAGTCCCATTGCGGTCAAATGAAGAATTATTTTTTCCATCAGATAACCGAAGTCGAAATGGGCAATCCTGCTTCTCCCGGATTCACCTGCCAGAAATAATTTAGCTCCTGAAATAAATCCGTATGTTCCCAGTTTTACTTTGTGATCTTTTTTGGCAAAGCTTTTATCAATCAAGTAGAATTTAATATTGCTACCGAAAGGACTCTCGCCTATGTTTTGCAGAATATCGGTTATTTCTTCTTTTTTTTGAATGTCCAGAGTTTTATCAGAATAGGTTCTGACAGAGCGCCTTTTTTTGATCAGTTCAATTACTGATGTTTTGAATTCCATAAGGTATAAGCTAATTCCAAGGCATCTCCAGATGAATGAGTTCGTCTATGGTTTCCTCGTCATCAAGATAAAAGGCGAAATCATACTTTTGGCTAAGTTTATGCCTGACAGATTTAACTCTGGAACGTGTGTCTCGGGCCTGCACCTGATCAAAGGCATAAGGGTCAACGATTATAACCGAAAAATCACATCCCATTTGAATGCAGTCGTAGATGTATTTAACGGGTAAATTCATTAGGGTGACACTGTCGAGCTCTATTTCGACACTAATAATCTCTTGTGGAATAGCAATTATGTCGGGTATGCGGTATTGCAAATTGATAATTCTGCCTTGCCAACTGCTCAGATCGTAATTGTTAAAATACGGGTCCTTGACACCCCTTTTTATTTTTACACAATCACCGGTTTTCATTTTTTTGATAATTAAGAACGGGTCAAAATTAATTTTTTTTTGGAATCACAAC